>CAZAPB010000095.1:0-5975 GCA_964486835.1 uncultured Planctomycetia bacterium | reverse complement strand
GGTTTTTCCTTTTAAAGGGACAATTTGCCGGTTGCGGTCAAGCGTCTCAACGAGTTCGCGCCACGTATTGGGCTCAGGCACAGTCACGGCATAAGGCACGTTCCACACATTGAGCACACGGATGGATTTGGGACCGCGCGGGACGATGGTGATCTTGCGAAGCGCTCCCAAAATACATTCGTCAGAATAGCGCAACTGCAGAACAGCCATCAGAGACTTCGTCCCGACACCGGTCAGAAGAACCAACACGTCAATCTTACCGCCCAGCAATTCTTCAGCGAATGAAAAAACATGCCGGTTGTTTTCGAGCGGAACCTCTTTCATGGCCGGCGCCAGCCATGGATTTCCTCCCTGCAGTCTTACAAGATCCGCCAAAGTTTCGGCGTGACGTCTTTCAAAACAAACTACGTTAAGGCCTTGAAGTTTCATGAGGGCGCAAGCTCCCTGTAAACCGTTTCCATTTCGCCTGCCTGGCGCTCGAGAGAACAGAGTTCGTTGACCAATTTTTTACCTGCTTCGGCGATGCGTTTCTTCTCGCCCGGCGCCTCGATCAGAAATCTGATCGCGCCCGCCAGCGAACCAATATCCGCGGGCTCAGCTAAGACACAGCACTCGCCGGGACGAAATATCCGGTTGATCGCCGGAATATTGGTAATAACCACCGGCCTGCCGGCCGCCATCGCTTCGGCGATCGCCAGCCCGAAACCTTCCCGATAAAACGCCGGATGGACAAAAATATCAGTCACGCAAAGAGCCTCTGAAATATCAGAAATGTGGGGCACCCTCACTACGCGCGAACGAAGTTTGAGCTGATCCACCGTTTTTTCCAATGCTTCCTTTTCTTTTCCATCGCCCACCAAAAAAAGAAATAGATCCGGAAACTCGGGCAGAAGCTGTGCGACCGCCCTCAATAAGATCTCATGGCCTTTGTCCTGAACAAGCCGCGCAATGTAGCAGAGCACCGTCGCATCCGCGGGTATATGGTATTTAATCCGGATTTCATGCGGTACCAGCGCAGACAGCTTTTGCGCAGAACTTTCAAGATCGATCGCGTTATTCACCACCCGCACACATGAGGCAGGGGCTCGATGAATCGCCATCAACTCTTCAGCCACAGGCAAGCTAATTGCGACTATCCTATTGCCCCAAAAAGGCAAAATCTTTCTGCCCAGATTGTATTTAAAATAACCGTGAAAAGTATTCACCGTCGGCACCCCGGTAATACGGCTCAAAAAATAAGCCAGCGCATGGGTCACGCGGGTATGAGAATGGATCAAATCAAAACGTTCACGGCAAACCAAATCGTTAAGTCCCGGCAAAGCCGCGTACAGCGACGGATCGAGGATACTTTTTTTACGAACCGAAAATCGGGCTGTTTTAAGGCCGCCTCTCTCGAATTCCCCTTCCAGCGTTCCGCCGCCCGAAGCCACCCAGATCTGGTGTCCGCGCCCGGTCATCGCCCTTCCCAAGAGCTGAATATATCGCGTGATCCCCCCCACGTTTAGGTGAGAGTTTAAATGTAAAATTTTTAATTTGGGGGAAGAACTCATGGAAATATTATAGCACGCGCCAGTGGGCGGTGAGTAGATGCCGGCGACCGGCTGGCAACCGGCAGGCGTCAGCTATCTTTTCGAGGTCCGAGAAGCGCGACGTCCCAACGCCGTGCAATCCGGAGACACGCACCTATTTAAAAATGATTTCCCGAGCACCCGCCTCTGGTGGGTGGTGACCCGTAAACAAAAATCGTCTACCGCGAGAGATTAAGAAAAAAGGCTATGGTTACTTAAACTGCTTCTTTATTTTCGGAAGAGTCACAAAATAAATTACCCCTAAGTTTAAAATTGCAGATAATAGAATAGTAATTATCGTACTTCCAATTTCGACTTTGCTCCATCCGCCGACGCTATAAACCCATGCAATAGTTTGAATCGGTGTTTGCATAATACGATAGGCCGAACATGCCATAACAATCCATTTGGCCCATAATTTCAAAAACATCATTCCCATTCCAGAAATAATGTATAGAAAAAATAAAACAAACGCAGACCAGTCTATGTGATGATAGGCTCTGCTAACAATAAAACTGACGATATTTAAGATCCCGGTAATGATTAAAATAAGACCGAGCATTCTAATTAAAATTTTATTTTTGTCCACATATCCTCTCGTTAAATTAGTAAATTAGGATCAGTGTGAGCTGACCCGGGTTTACCACACACTACGAATAGGACCATGGGTGCGTGTCCCCTTGAGGAGTGTTATTTTGATAAAAATCGATCCGGAACTCTTCCGGCCTATCTTAGAGGGGCTTGTGAATTGATTCGGCCCATCCCCTGCGGGCCTTGTGCCTATTTATTCCCCTTAGCGGAACTGCCCTGCCCGTTATCTTTTTTCAACAAAGCCGTCAATTTCTCCAGGTCCAAGCCGCTTTCCTGGATAAACTGCTGAAAATTCGCGCCGCCTTCCGCGTCGAGATTCAGTCCGAAGAATTTTTGAGCGTTTGCCCCGCTCATGATCCACTTCACATCCGCTTTTTGGATCGCCTGCGCCATCGCGTTGAACTTCGCGATCATGATATCTTTTTGAATATCCAGGATCTTCACGTTGAGCGCGACGTCATTATACTGTTTCAAAGCCTCCGCGAGTTTTAACGTACCCGCCGCATCGGCCTCTTTCTTGATCTGAATGATATTCGCTTCCGCTTTTCCGACGGTCTGGATCTGATTGGATTGTCCTTCCGCTTCCAGTGTAAATTTGATCTTCTGACCCATCGCCAACTGCTCCATTTTCTCTTTCTCGATCTCCGCGCGGCCGACTTCCAATTTCCTTGTGGCTTCTATTCTTTGAGCGTTCGCCTCGGCTTCTTTGACGGCGATCTCCTGGTTCTTCAACTGCTCGGACATGCCAATCTGCTGATCCTTCGCTATCTGACGTTTGCGGTAAATTTCTTCAGCCTCCGCCTTGGCCAGCTCGGCTTCTTTGTTCGTCGTCGCCACACGAATATCAGCGTCGCGGCGGATCTCGGAGGCCACTTTTCTTTCGATGTCCTGAATGATCGTGCTTCCCGGAGCGTCTTTGATGTCTTTCAATTCCAGATCCACAAGCTCAATCCCCCACTTCGGAAAAACCACTTCGACTTCTTTGGTGATGGCCGCATCCAATAGTTGGCGGTTCATGTAAATATCCAGAATGGACTGCTTGGTTGTGACAGTTCTTCCCACGCTTTCCATGATCGCCCTCAGATCATCGGATAGCTTGACGAAATCAAAACCCATTTCTTTGGTGGCATCGGTCAAGATCAGTCTTTCAACCGCCAGATCAATATTTTTGATATTAATAAAGCACATAATGTCCGATACAAATTTGGCCATGTCTTTGTCGTTTAATTTAATATCATTGACGGGAATGGCCAGGTTGCAGAGCGGCAGTTTATGCAATTTTGTGATGAATGGAATAACCCAATAGGCGCTCTTGCCCTGACGGGCGGAAAACGTCATCTTGGAATTGCGCAAGATACGAATATGTGCTTCGTTAACAGGTACGATCCGGTATAATCCGAACATACCACCGAGAACATACCTTCCAACAAACCCCAATACGAGCACAACAACGATCGCGCCTACTGCTGATATCATCATTTAAGCCTCCGCTTTCTATGTGAATTCAAAAATTGTATACCCGACTACACTCACTTATTTCATGCTATTTTTAAATCGATCAGCTAGAGTAAAAAATATAAATTTAGTATACATCTTGTTTATGCTTTTGCAAAAATAATAAATCCTGACAATCAATTAATAGAATTAGCGGATTTTCCAAATTTTTACTCAAAACTCTGTGAGAAATTGAGTCTGTCGCAGTGACAGCCTGGGCGCCAACGCTTTGTGGAGGGGACCCGCGAAACCCTCAAACTAGATTTGAAAATATCCGGAGGATCGCACACTACGGCCCGCGCCGGTTTTTAGGATTGTTTTTCTAGTTCGGAAGAATACGGGGTCTGAATACCATACCGGCGGCTCAATTCATCGATCTGGGCGCGTAGCGCCGGTGTTTGGCCTTCGGCTGTCATGCGGCTGATCAGGTAATAGATCTTATTGAACGCGTAACCGCGCTTTATTTCCTCGGTGCCCGCTTTCGCGTCCTTGATCGCGCGGGTAAAGATCAATTCTTTGGTCTTATTATCCACATCACCCAGAAGCTGCATGGAAAACTCATTTTCATCGGTGTATTTGCCGTAAAGCGTGAATTCGGCGTTACGGTAGAAATCCGGAAGTGATTTGGGAAATACTTCATGGGCGTTTAGATTGTTGAGCTGATAGCGCAGATTCAGGAAAACCGGATCCTTGATCTTGTCATAAAATTCGGCAAGCCCCCCGTGAATATCCCAGGCTTTGTTGACAAATTGCGACCAGCCGCGATTCTGGTAGGCAATAAAATCCAGCAAATACCGGTTTACCTTCGCGCCGCCGCTGAAAGCAAAAATAGGTCGGACTTTGTCGTTGATCCGCGTCACCGAATTAATCAGTTCACGCGAGTCCACCACGCCATTGGTCGGCCGTCCATCCGAGATCAGAATAATGTCGGACGGCATACGCGCCAGAGGCTTTTGCACGATCTTGGAAAAAGCGCCGTAAACATCCGTCGACTGGCTGGCCTGGAGCCCGGAAACAAACTTTTCCGCCTGCTTGACCGCATCCGCGGTGGCCGGGATGGATTTGTCCGAGAAAAAAATAACTTTATCCCTGAAAGCGATAATATTAAACACGTCATCACGGTTTAAGTGCGTCAGACAATAAATAATTCCCCGCTTGAACTCTTCCAACCGGTCACGCGAAATGCTCAGAGAGCAATCGATCGTAAAAAGTATCTCCTTAGGCATCACCTTGAGCGCTTCGGAGCCGGGCTTGGCGTAGATCTTGATCATCAGATATTTTTGCCCGTCGGCCGGGTCCGGATAGGTATACACCTGAATATCCAGTATGTTATCAAGCGGCTCATATTTGGAAACGCCTTTGGAATCGCCTGGACCTTCCCCGGGACCGATGCCCTGGCCGTTGCCGTTACCGGCTCCCCAACCCGCTCCGAAGCCGATGCCCCCTCCGCTACCTCCCAAACCCGCCGACGGCGTAAATCCGGGCATCCCCTCATCCGGATTGACACCCATGTTCTTGGGCGAATAAAGCTGAATCTTGGCCAGCGACTGAGAGAGCGTACGCATCAGCCCTTCCCCGCTGGGTGCCGACGATTTGACATTTTTAGCGGCTTGATCCTGGTGGAACGCGTTCAAGGACCCTGTTCTGAACGACCTCGTCCAGTCGGCCTATCAGCAAAATCTCACGGTACGCGAGGCCGGCTTCCGCATCCTGGAGGGGCGGGCCCAATTAGGAATTTCCGTCGGGAACCTGTTCCCGCAAGGGCAAACCGCCACGGGCGATTATTCGGCCCGGGCCACCAGCATCAACGTCGCCAATCGCGCCGCCACGCCTCAGCGGTGGTTCAGCCAATGGGATTACGGGTTCAATCTCGCTTGGGAGTTGGATTTCTGGGGGCGATTCCGACGGGCGATCGAGGCGTGCGGGGGAACGGTTTGTCCGTCGATCCGTGGGGAATGGCACCGCAGGCAGTACGTATGTAAAAGAATCGCTCCGCGAAAGCGTTCGGCTTCCGCAGAGCGTAGATCGCAGCTTATAAGCTGTGATGTGAGTCGGGTTTAAATGCCGCGTTCGTCACGCATCAGCCGCGTGCTTCGTACAAGCTGATCGGGAAAGGGAATCGTAAAAACGAAATTCCTATTCCCTTGCACGGCCAGCATTGCGACGGACTAGGAAGTCCGTCGTACCCTGGGAAATCAAATCTGACGACGCACTAACGCGGCGGTCCCTTTACTTGGCGGCCGCGAATCGGCGTGCGACTTCGGTCCAATTCACCAAGCTCCAGAACGCGCCGACATAGTCCGCGCGCCGGTTCTGGTAGAG
>CAZAPB010000094.1:0-6003 GCA_964486835.1 uncultured Planctomycetia bacterium | reverse complement strand
GAGTCTTGGCTAAGTTTTCAAAGAACATCGACAATTTCGCCCCGTCAATTCCGGGCGTAGGAATAAACGTCCCGAGACGGTATACCCCAATAATCGCGAATGTAATTAAGATCTTCTTTTTTAAATCTGGAATCTTGAACGTATCGACAAAAGCTTGCAACATTAGGATGCCGTCTTATCCTTGGGCAACACGGTGAGAACTTCCGCTTTACCGCCAGCCTTCTTGATCTTATCAAGCGCTGTTCTAGAAAACGCATGTGCCTTGATAGTCAGAGGATGTTTGAGATTTCCGTCACCCAAAATCTTTACCCTGGGCATTTTCTTATTAACCAAGCGAGAAGATTTCAGAAGCTCAGGCGTTACCTCAGTGTTCGCTGAGAATATACTCAAGCTGTCAAGCGACACAACCTGGTATTTTGCTTTAGGAGTAAAAGTAAATCCACGTTTAGGGATCCTGCGAATCAGCGGCATTTGACCGCCCTCAAACCCGGGACGAACACCGCCTGATGCGCGTGAATTCTGCCCCTTGTTACCACGTCCCGATGTCTTGCCGTGTCCTGAACCACGACCTCTTCCAACAATCTTGCACCTTTTTCTTGCGCCCTCGGGTCTCTTAAGTTCACTAAGCATTGGGTGTGGTCTCCATCAACCTCATCAAACCATCTGTTGTCGCGCGCACAACATTGAGCGCATTGTCGGATCCTAAGGATTTAGTTAGGATGTCCTTGATTCCGGCCGATTCGCAGATCGCACGTACAGCACCGCCTGAGATTACGCCTGTGCCAGGCATCGCTGGCTTCATCATAACGCGTGCCGCTCCAAAATGTCCGATGACCTCATGAGGAATTGTCGTCCCCTTGATCGGCACTCGAAACATACTTTTTTTTGCTTGAAAAATGCCCTTACGTATAGCATCTTGAACCTCATTGGCTTTACCCAGACCAAAGCCAACGCGGCCTTTCTGGTCTCCCATGACTACCAATGCGGAAAAAGAGAACCTTTTGCCACCCTTGACAACCTTAGCGACTCGGTTAACCGCCACGACCTTCTCCATGAATTCTGACTGAGACTCTTGTGCAGAAGACCTACGCGGACGACGTTCCCTCTTCTTTACTGTCTCAACCACCTCTTCGGCAACCGAAGCAACGGCGGCCTGATTAAGCGGCGCGTTCACGACATCGGACAGCGCCGGTAACTTCGCTTTATTGCTCTTGGGCTTAAAATCTTTTTTATCCACGAATATTTCCTTTAATTAAAATGACAATCCCTGAGCTCTTGCCGCCTCGGCAAATGCCTTAACTCGTCCGTGATATAAAAATCCAGAACGGTCAAAAACGACCTTATTAATTCCTTTTGCTTTGGCCTGCTCTGCAAAATATTTTCCAAACGACTCAGCGGCTTTCACATTACCGGTAGACTTTAATCCCGATTTCTTTTTGAAATCCTCACATTTAGTGGAAGCTCCAAAAAGAGTCTTCTGATCAAAATCATTGATCACCTGTGCTTCCAAATGGTTAATGCTCGGCGATAAACAAAGTCTTGGCCGTTCAATCGTCCCAACCACTTTCTTGCGGATACGATAATGCCTTATAATCCTGCTTGAATTCTCTCTGATCTTTCTTCTCATTATTTGGTTACCGTCTTTCCGGCCTTGCGGCGCACAACTTCGCCCGCGTAGCGCACACCCTTGCCCTTGTAAGGCTCGGCTTCATATATTTTGTGAATCTTAGAGGCAAACTGCCCTACCATAACTTTATCAATGCCCCTGATTATAATGATCGTAGGTTTTGGCGTTTCAACCGTTATCCCCTCAGGAATATCAAACAACACCGGATGGGTAAACCCAAGCGCCAAGTTCAATTGCTTACCCTGCAGAACTGCTTTAAAACCAACGCCCTCAATCAAGAGCTCTTTCATAAATCCATCCGTGACACCCTTGATCATATTCGATACGACACTGCGCATTGTCCCATGCAGAGCGCCATCCTTCTTTGAATCGCTGAACGGCTGAACAGTGAATACCCCGTCCTTTACAGAAGCCTTAACCCGATTACCAATATTGAATGATAGCTTGCCCTTGGGCCCTTCCACGCTAACCGTAGAATAACTCAACGCAAGCTTTACGTTCTTAGGTATCTCAATGGGTTTCTTTCCTATGCGTGACATTACTCACCAAACCTTTGCGATAACTTCACCGCCGACATTCTTTTTCCTCGCGTCATCGCCCGAAAGAATTCCCTGCGGCGTCGACATAATACATATACCCAATCCATTCAATACCGTGGGTATCTCAGTTTTGCCCTTGTAAATTCTCAATCCCGGACGCGAAACCCTTACAATAGAGCTAATCTTTCTAAGAGACTCATTGGTCTTTCGTAAATATACCCTCAGAACACCCTGTTTCTTGTCGTCAATGAGACGAAAATCATGAATATATCTCTCATTACGAAGAACCTTAAGAATAGCCGCAAAGGTTTTTGAAGCCTTGACATCAACTCTTTCTTTCTTTACACGGTTAGCCTTGCGGATGCAAGTAAGCCCGTCCCCGATCGAATCACTTAGTGACATTCTGTTTTTTCCTTATCTTTTATCTTTAATCTTCTATCTATAATCTACCAACTGGCCTTGATCATCCCGGGAATATCTCCCTTGGAGGCTAATTCACGAAGACATATTCTGCAAAGCTTAAACTTGCGATAATAACCCCTGGTCTTCCCGCACTGCTGACAGCGATTGTACGCCTGTGTTTTAAATTTAGGCGGCCTCTGCTGCTTAACCATCAAAGATAATTTGGCCATATGTCCTTTTTATGCCGTAACCGGCTGCGGTTTTTGAACTGCTGGTTTCTCTGCGCGCTGTCTGAAGGGCACTCCCATAAGGCTCAGCAATTCATACGATTCTTCCCGCGACTTCGACTGAATCACAAAAGTTATATCCATGCCCTGCACGCGCGTAACCTTCTCCGTATCAATCTCAGGAAAAATATTCTGCTCGTGAATTCCGCATGTATAATTACCTCCATCATCAAATCCTCTAGGATTCAATCCACGGAAATCACGCACGCGTGGTAATGCAACCCTGGTGAGCCGCTCAAAAAACTCATACATCATGCGCCGTCTCAGAGTAACCCGGCAACCCACCGGCGCATTTTCCCTTATCTTAAAATTTGAAATAGCTTTCTTGGACCGAGTGATAACGGCTTTCTGACCTGTAATATTGGTTAACTCAGCCTGAGCCTGCTCGACGATTTTAATATCTTCACTGCCCTTGCCCACTCCCATATTGACGACTATTTTCTTCAGCCTAGGAGCTTCCATCGAATTCTTATAATTGAATTTTTTTATCAACTGCGGCACCACTTCATTTTCATAAAAGATTTGCAGAGTCGCTTGTTTTTTTTCCGTCATGATGCGATCACCGCCTTGCTCCTTGCACCTATTCTTTGCTTTGAACCATCCTTGGCAACCAACGTGCTAATACGCGTTGCCTTACTTGAAACTGGATCTAAGAGACTTAGATTTGCTAAGTGTATCGGTAGTTCCTTGCTTAAAACCGCTCCTTGAGGATGCTGTTGGCTCCGACGCACATGCTTTTTTACCATATTCACACCCTCAACAAGCGCACGAGCTTTTTTCGGGTACACATGAATCACTTTTCCGGTTTTACCCTTATCTCTCCCGGCTAGAACTTTGACTTTATCGCCTTTACGAATGCCCAAACTCACGTTAAATGACCTCCGGTGCTAAAGAAATGATTTTCATAAAACCCTTATCTCTGAGTTCTCTGGGTACCGGCCCAAATATTCGGGTACCGCGCGGGTTCATTTGCGCGTCAATAATAACAAGCGCATTGGTATCAAAGCGAAGCGATGAACCATCGGAGCGATGAATACGATTCTTAGTACGAACCACAACCCCCTTGATCACTTCGCCCTGCTTAACCGTCGCGTCGGCTGTAGCTTCCTTGATATTTGCGGTTATAATATCTCCCACTTCCGCCGTCATCTTACCTGACCTGCCAATCACACCGATACACGAAGCTTTTCTGGCTCCAGTGTTGTCAGCCACTTCCAAAATAGATCTCATCCGAATCATGACTTTTCAACTCCCGCTTGCGCAGTTTCCTTTAAATCAGCCTCAACTCCCGCGCGACCACGACTCAAAATCTTGACCAAACGCCATCTTTTGTCACGAGACAAAGGGCGCGTCTCAACAATGCGCACCTGATCCCCGATCTTGGCCTCATTTTTTTCGTCATGAACTTTAAACTTATTCGATTTCTCAATCACCTTTCCAAACTTAGGGTGGCGTGACTTACGGCTGATTCGCACCACTATCGTCTTTTGCATTTTGTTGCTCAAAACGACGCCGGTTCGTTCTTTTCTTAGTGACGTCCTATCGTTTTGATTTTGGCTGGTCATTTTGTTTCTCTCTTTTAATCGTGTTCAGTTGTGCAATCTGGCGCCGAATTGCCTTAAACTGATGCGGCTTTTCCAGCTGTCCTGTTACTTTTTTTTGCCTTAAATCAAATAATTCTTTTTGCAACGACGATTGCTTTGTATCCATCTCCGCGATACTAAGCTCTCGGATAGCGTTAGCTTTGACTCGGCTCATAGCATGCCCTTTCTAGTTACAAAACGCATTCTGAAAGGCATCTTAGCCGCTGCTAACCTCATTGATTCCCTAGCAATTTCTTCGGGTAAACCCTCCACTTCAAACAAAATTCTGCCCCGCTTGACCACCGCAACCCATGCTTCCACAGCGCCCTTGCCTTTTCCCATACGCGTTTCCGCGGGCTTCTTGGTGATAGGCTTATCAGGAAATATACGGATATACACCTTGCCTGTTTTGACCGTCCGAGATATAGCCACTCTGGCCGCCTCGATCTGAACGCTTTTAATCCAGCCATTTTCCAGTGACTGAAGCCCATACTCCCCAAAACTGAGCTCATTCCCACTGTGTGCGGCACCTTTACGGCGCCCGCGCATCATCTTCCGATACTTAACCCTCTTAGGAACTAACTGCATCGCTCGTCTCCACGCTATCCTTCTTTTCCGGGATACCACCAACTGACTCTTCCTTTGGCTCCCGTTTAAAAACCTCTTCCTTCTTAATAATGTCACCCCTATAGACAAGAACCTTTACACCAATTTTGCCATATGTCGTCATTGA
Source organism: uncultured Planctomycetia bacterium (assembly GCA_964486835.1). Taxonomy (GTDB): domain Bacteria; phylum Omnitrophota; class Gorgyraeia; order 2-02-FULL-51-18; family 2-02-FULL-51-18; genus CAMDWQ01. Next base: position 832 of record CAZAPB010000094.1, on the reverse strand, counting down.
CTCAGAGAATCCGTAATCGATATCAGCACGTAAGGTGTGGAGAGGAACCGTCCCCTCAAGATACCCTTCGGCGCGCGCGATTTCCGAACCCGCTAAACGACCTTTAGTTTGTATCTTGATTCCCTTGGCCCCATTGTCCATCGCCGCCTGTATAGCTTTCTTCATCGCACGACGAAAAGCGATTCTTTTTTCAAGTTGAAGCGCTATATTCTCAGAAATCAACTGCGCGTTAATCGACGGATTCTTAATTTCTTTAATGTTAATATGGACTTCCTTATTGCCAGTCATCTTCTGGAGTTCTTCCCTGAGTCTATCAATGTCAGCGCCTTTTCTGCCGATAATAACCCCAGGACGAGCAGTGTGTATATTAACTCGAATCTTATCGCTCGCCCTTTCGATCTCTACTTTAGCAACCGCCGCCTGCGCAAATGTTTTAAGAACATGTTTGCGTATCTTTAAATCCTCATGAAGAAACCTGGCAAAATCCTTTTTTCCCGCGTACCAAAGAGAGTTCCAGGTACGAATGTAACCAAGTCTAAAACTTATAGGATGTACCTTTTGACCCATTATTTGGCTCCTGCCATTTTTTTCTGTTGTATTTTCTTAGGGGCGTTCTTTTTCGCCGAAACCTCGCCCGGCTTAGCCTTTTGTGATTTTGGCGCACTTATCGCAGTAGCCGTCTTCGATATTGGTGCTAGCTGTTTCTTAATGCTATCCAACTCAATCACGATATGACTTGTTCTCTTACGGATAATCGAAGCTCGCCCCATGCTACCAGCTCTGTGACGCCGCATCGTAGCAGCTCCATCAGCCAAAACCTTGGAGACAAAAA
>CAZAPB010000093.1:0-6086 GCA_964486835.1 uncultured Planctomycetia bacterium | reverse complement strand
CCGTTGTTCGTATAGGTCGTCGGCGGGCTGATCATGAGTGTGATAAAAATAAGCAGGTAAGAAAAACCCGTGGCCGTTTGTGACTTGTACCTGTATATGTCCAGCACGGTTGCCAGCGCGACAAGTATCAAAAGAACCATGCCTATAAACGGACTTGCCACAAGCCGGACTGTTGGAATGTGGTGCATCGCAAATGTTGTGAAATAGGTAATAGCCCATCCACCGCCGATAAGACCTTTTCCATAGACAGAAAAGTCCTTCTTTTTTTCGATGGTATGCCCAAATAACAGCATGCCCACACCAAAAGCAAAACCAATACCGATTTTTCCGATAGCACCCAAATATTGGAAAGAATATCCGATAAGAAGCGCTACCCCTATGACGACCGCAAATATGCCAAGCTTGTTGAACCATTTTTCACCCAAAGCCTGTTCAAAGTTTTCCGTGAGGCTTTTTTTGGGTTCGGGAGCTTTTACTGACGGCCGGACAGACGGCTTTTCTACCGGGATAACAGAAGCAATGGGTCTATCATTTTTGGGTTCGGACTTGAGGCTTACTTCAGTTTTGCACAAGACCTGAACGAGTTCACCGCCAAGCCTTTTAATATGCGCGTCAAGTTCCTCATGCCCACCGCACGTAAATTCCCCCTCGATATTCTTCTGCCCGGGCAATGACCAGATATATTTGAATCTTGTCCCGCTTTGAGATGAGGCCTTAATAACCTCTTTCTTTATAATTACAGGCTCGCTTGGGGGTGGTACGTCTATCGGTTTCTTACTTATACTTTCCTGTGAAACAGGAACAAGTTTTTGTTTTTCATTACCGCGATTTTCAAGAAAATATTCGATGCGGTTTAAACGTAAATTTATATCAGATATGGTGCGTCTTACCTGAGAAACTTCCGATTTCATATCCAGGAGCTCCTGGTCAACGGCATCAACAACAGGAACACCGCATGTCAGGCAAACCTTCCAGGTGTCATCATATGATTTATTGCACTTAGGACATATCTTCATCGAGCCACCTCCGCTTTTATTTCGCTGGATATAAATGCTAATATTTCTTTCTCCGCCGTTTCAGCGTCATAATCCCAAAAAAATCATATGGTTGGATTTTGGCAAAGAAACAAAGCGGCATTCGGTTTTGTGTTTTAAAACCTCCGCCAGTTTTTTCGATTCATTAAAATCAGTGGCCCTGTCCCCCGCCCCATGAATGATTAGCACCGGTCTGTCAATTAAATCCCTGTATTGATCTTGATCACTATTCATATATTTAAAAAATCCAGGATTGCCAAACGTCCGGACTCGCGCGTTCGGAAATTGGGTCCTGCGCCTATTTTTCACGGCCATCTTACAATTTTTCTCTATTCCCCCTGTCCGGCCGGCTCCTTGGACTGTAAAATTGTTCCTTAATTTTGGTCCTCGTGAAATACCGGATAATAAATAGATTCACAACAAGAGCGGGTATAAAAACCAACAGTAATCTACGCTCAAACAAAGCGCAAAACAGATAAAAAAAACTGAAGGCGGAGAAAACAACTAAAGTCATCACCCTTGCCCAGGGCTTAAACCGTAAAAGACCGACGCCGGCGATAAAAATAAGAACAAAAGGAAGCCCCAGGGCGGCAAAAAAGAGCAACGCGACGATCGCGATCCCGGCTCCGGGATTAGGCCTAAGAATAACCGCCATCGTGATCATGAGGATTGACCCCAGCGAGATAATCCCCCCGATAATCATCTGAATCCAGGCGCAGATAAAAATTCCTGCCGGCTTTATTCTTGGGCCCGGCAAGGATGAGATCGGCCCATCATCGTTTTGAGACGGCTCCGCCTCCTTCTTCGCCTCGGCGCGATAAAAGAACCTGAGGCATAACCCGCTGATAAAAAATCCCGTCAAATAGAAAATAAAGTGTGGATGAAATAATTTGAAATACAACGGCATAGTGAAAATGCCAGCGACACTCAGAACAAAGATCAGCCATGCCGAGGCGACGGCCAATCCTCTTGCCCATTTTGGACGCGCATATAATCCGATCCCAAGGAGGATCAAAACAAGGATGCCCAGCGCGTATTGCCAATACTCACCAACCGCGCTAAAAACGGTTCTTCTGATTTCTCGATAAGCGGATCCCCCAGACTCGGCCGCAGGTTGAATTATTGCCGCAGGAACATCCTCCTGATTATTTTGTCCGACCGGCAATTTTTCTTTTGACTCCACCTGCATACTAATAGTGTTTGAAACAATCGTCCCTGTCCAGGCATAGTCGACCTTTTTAAAAAGACTTTCTTCGACCATGTAACGATAATTATCTTGACCGACATAATGGCATTTGATCGTGTATCTGTCTGGTTTCAAACGATGAAACATGCCTTGGCTTATATTGATACGATAATCAACAATCTGTCCCGGATCTAATACGAAGTAATCTTCCTCCGTATTATCCGGCACTTCAATCTTCACACCCCAAGGAATTTTCGTGTTTTTTGAGTCACAAATATCACAACTCCCTAAGAGAAATGTCCGTTTTAGCGCGGCGGTATTTATTGAAACTTTTTCATTTGATATATTCCTGAGAGTCAAAGTGACGTATATCGCTTCCCCTTCTTCGTAGACCCGCTTGTCTGATTTAATAATAAGCTCAAGCGGCACGTTCTTATCAGGCTGTGGAATTTGGCAATAGCCAAACGATGGGAGCAAAAGAAATAAACTGAAAATGAAAGTGTATTTTTTCATAAATATACTCCCGACTAAAAAAATTTCAACCGTATCATATAAAGTAAAGGGACAATAGTTTCGCAAATATAGGACAATAAAAAAAGACTCAGGCTTATACGCAACCCCCGGATTGCAAGGGTCTCTCCTTTATCCCGCCGGAGTGCCCGGAAGCCGAGATATATACCCCACCAGCAGGGAATGATCACCGCGCCCCACAGAAAAAAATGCGCCAAACTATGCCAAATAGGATTATCGGCCATCTTATCTGAAAAAGTGTCCCCCGCGAAAAGGCGAAAACGATCGGGCTGCACGGACAAAAAGAGAAAACGGCCTACCGCGATCGGCGACACACTGCCACAGATAAAAAAGCCAAGACTCAGGATGGCCGCGGAAAAAGAAAGGACTCCTGATTTAGAATGTTTTGAATACCGGAGAATTATCAGAATTAACGCAATGGTTAATAAGAGTAATATGGGAATAAGAGCCGCCAAATAGATTGTTATGAAATGACCGAATGCATTATTCCATCCCGGCCTACCCAATGCAATCGGGACCTCCGCAAGAACAAATAAGAGAAAAAACCAAAGCAAAACCAATGAAAACTCATTGAATATTAAAGCGCGCGATGAAATTTTTATAACAAAAAGGCACCCTCCGGCTATCACTGTCAGAAGCAAGGCGGGATAGAAAAAAATTGGAGGATTTTTCGCGTAGCGGACAAAGTCAAGAATCGTCCCGAGCGCAACTTTGTCAAATTCACGACAAAAAAACATACCATTCCTTATGCGGGCGAGAAGGCCGCTTGCGCATTCACGCGCTTGATTGAAAATGATCCGCACCTGAGATTCAGACTGATGACGGAGAGTATGCGGAGGCGACCACCCTCTTGGGGCCGCGAAACGAATCGTATTTGACCTGACAGTGCCTACCCATGGCCACTCGCCTTCCATGAAAATTCTACTCTCCCAGGCGCCGACGTCCCAACCACGATATACATAAGTAACAGCGTATGTGTCCGCTTTTAATTTCTGTGTCAGCGAGCGGCTGATATCAAAATTGAATTGTCCTGCCTTGCCAGGCTCCAAAATCATAAATTCGGATGCTTTCCGCGCATCTTCCTGCTCCCTGCCATCGCAAGGAATTCTCTCATTTGCTGAGTTTGCAATATAACAGTCATCCCCACGATAAAGCCCTTTTAAGTACCTGGTGAAAACATTGACCTTCCCTTTTGAAATATTTCGTATCGTCAGATTAATTAATATCGGCTCCCCTTCTTCGTAGACCTGCTTGTCCGATTTGATGATTATTTCAAGCGGCGCGTTCTTATCAGACTGTGGATTTTGGCAATCGGCAGACGATGGCAACAGAAGCAATAAGCCCAAAATTGAAGCGCATCTTTTCATGTGTGTTGCCCTTTTAATGTTGTGATGCCTCTTTGCGTGTCCCCGCGGATCCGGTCCGGGTCAAATAAACTTTATGACTTCATTCTCCGCCGTTTCAACGTCATAATCCCAAAAAATCATATGGTTGGATTTTGGCAAAGAAACAAAGCGGCATTCGGTTTTGCGTTTTAAAACCTCCGCCAGTTTTTTCGATTCATTAAAATCAGTGGCCCTGTCCCCCGCCCCATGAATGATTAGCGCCGGTCTGTCGATTAAGGAGGCCAGACGCAATGCCTTGTCACCGAGCCGTATCGCGGTGTCTCCGCCTCTTAGAGATACATAGTCATAATCCACGATCAAGTGAGCCGATTCCTTTTTGTTGATCTGCTTGAACGCCGACGGACGGTACACATAGGGGATAAGATTTAAAAAGATCCTCTGATATACTTCCGCGGGCAACAAGTAATACCACTGATGCGCAATCCTAAGATAAGGCGCCAGGAGAATAAGCCTGTCTACCTTTTCAGTATTCGCCGTGATAATGGCAAGTGCCCCGCCCATGGAAAACCCCGCAAGGGTGACTTCTTCATACAGGGACTTCATTTTTCTGTATTCATTCAAAACAAATTGCTCGAGTTCTTCGGGCGTTGTCTTTGAAAAGTGCCTCGGGTCGGTGCCATGACCGGGTAAAAGAGGCGCCGAAACGGTATAGCCCTTTTCGTGGAGAAGCCAAGGCAGTTTTCCAAAGTCCCCCGGTGACCCGATAAAACCGTGTATCAATAAAACCGCCTTTTTTGAACTGCCAGCCAAAAAAATAGGCTCGGCGCCCTTCATAATCTTGGTTTTCAAATCACATTCCTTGTTCAGGACATACCGGTTCATCTGCCGGTCAATGAAAAAGTTGTATACGCAACCGCTTACAAAACAAATGGCCGCCACTGACAAAAAAATAAAAAAATTTTCGCTCATCATCACTCCTATTGGTTTTTAAGCCAATCGTTTACCAGCGGACGTTTGATTTTCCTTGTCGCCGTTTTCGGCAAATCTTCGGGATAGACAAATATTCTTGTGGGTCGTTTATACGCGGCAATGTTCTGACTGAGCTTATCAATTTCATTTTTTAATTCTTGCGCTATTACCACGGCGTCACTATTGCATCTTTTCCTTAAATCATCGCAGGGCGCTATCACCGCGCAGACTTCTTCAGTCCCCTCTTTTAAGCCCTCTTTCTGGACCTTACTGAGGACGCAGATTTCCTTTATAAGAGGAGTATTCGATAATGCGGCTTCCACCTCCTCTGGATGAATTTTCTTGCCGCCGCCAAGAACGATCAGATTTTTGATTCGTCCCGTGATAAACAAAAACCCGTCTTTATCGATCTTTCCGAGGTCTCCGGTGTGGAACCAATTCTCCTGGTCAATGACCTCTTTGGTTAAATCTTCTCGTCCATAATATCCCTGCATCACATGGGGACCACGAGTCAGTATCTCTCCCTCATCGGCAGCCTTACCGCTGTTGGCAATGCGCACTTCCACGCCCTTTAGAGGCACACCCACCGACCCCATGCGGTTCTGCTCCTGCGTATTGACTGTGATCACAGGGCTTGTCTCACTGAGGCCATATCCCTGGTAAACGGGAATTCCTATCGTCTCGAAAAATTCTCCGACTTCTACCTCGAGAGGCGCTCCCCCGGAAATAAACCCGCGTAAACGGCCGCCAAATTGCTTATGAACTTGGGCAAACATAATTTTTTTCAACGGTTGAATGGGCAGCGCTCTTGCTATTTGAAACATCACGTTAAATAGCCTTTGTTTAGCTGCGCCTTGTTTCTTGATCTGTCTCTCAATACTTCCTTTTAATACTTTAAGAAACAGCGGCACGGTGATCATTAAAGTCACTTTTTTCTCGGTCATCGTTTTGGCGATTTCCTGAGGATGCAGGCTCTTGCAGTAGCAGATCTTGCCTCCCGCGTGAAGCACGCCCATAAAA
>CAZAPB010000092.1:0-6125 GCA_964486835.1 uncultured Planctomycetia bacterium | reverse complement strand
GGCGAGTTTGGCGGCGCTGGGTGACGAAGTGGCAGGGCTTACTTCTTCTGTAGCCGGCTTGGCGCCGGAAACAATCTCCGCAAATTCGCCAAAACGAGCCTGGACCACTGTCGTCAAAGGCTTGTATTGAGCGTCTAAAACCTGATAATGGACAAAATTGTCGATATTTTTAATTATAATAAACTTCGCTTTTTTCCGAAGCCCATCGACTTCCGATTCCGACCCACTTTCCGTCTTCCATTCTCTATTTATTCTGGTGCGATCAAAATCTAATAATGGCAGACCTATTACAAACACGGGCTGGTCGGGGGCCAACAATGCCAACGCCACTTTATTTGTATCTAATTCGGCCAAAAGAAGCTGCCTTATCTCTTTTAGGATTGCATACCGGTAATCTCCCTGCAAAAACATCGTCTTGTCGGCATAAAATGGCGATGCCTCCCCTAGAAAATACTGGTGCAGCCATGCAATTCTTCGGTTTGGGTCCAGGCCCTCGTCATTAGTACGGCCCATAAAAAAACGGCTTAAATATGCGTTGTCATCAATCATAATAGCTGGGATTCCCATGATAAAACGCAGATCGTCTATAATAGCTTTACTGGAAGGCTCATGTTTTTTCAATCCAGCATTCAAAGCTTTGATTTTGGCCTCAGCCGATAGCGGGTTTTTCGAAGCAAGACCGGCTTGCATTCTGCCTAGATCTACGATGATGTCTCTCCTATAATCATCGATCACCAGTATTGGCCAATATTCAGAAAAATGTTCAGAAAGTATGTTGCCAATTTCCTTGTCAGCTCCCATGGACTCGATCAGAAGAGGGATCAATTCAAGCGACAGTATGTTTTTAGAAATTTCTACTTGAATTGTGCGGGACAGATCCGTTCCCCTTCCCAAAAGAGTGACTTTGCAAGGCTCGCCCTGTTCATTGCCAATAACTACTTCTATGTTAGCGGACCGTCCAGTATATCTTGGAAAATTGCTTCTGCGGAAAAATAGGTTAACCTCCTCGACCAATGTGGTTAATTCCGGCGAACTCGCGACTGATGAGGCCAGCTTGGCGCCCACCTCTTTAAAATTCATGTTTTGGAGAACGCCCCGATCAATAAGCGAATCAGCTCTTTTATTAAACGTCGGATCAAATAGCTGAACAGCGCTGTCACCGCTCAAATTGTAGGCAATATAAATAATGTCACGGCGGCTGACAGGCTTCTTTTCCTGATCGGAGGGCCCTTTGGCAACATAAAGAAATGTGTCATCCTTCCAAAATGCCAAAACATCTTCCAGCATCACAACTCTTCCTTTTGGTTGCTGATAGTCCATATCACCATCACCATCACCATCACCAGTAGCCAAGAGCGATTTGGACATTTTTAATTCATTGATTCTGTCAATAATTTCAGTTCTTGTTAGCCTCCGTACAGGATTGCCAGCCAGCTTGGCGCCTTGGACTGCTAAGACAAGCCGCATTGCATAACGCGGCACTTCCATTTCCTTAGGCAATTCCCCTCGTTGGATTCTTAGGTTTTCTTGATAATGATTAGCGAGAACAAAAGCCGTAACATTGCCGCTATCCTCCGGTAAATACTCAGGGGCATTCCGCTGTTTGAAAACATTTACTACTCCTCTAAAAGCATCTTCCTTGTCATAGCCGGAACCTTTTCTGTCAATTGCAATAGACCTCTCAATAGCCTCATCCATTTCAAACAGAGAGAGTTTTTGCATCGCCTCTCTATAGGGCATGACAATGACTTTGTTTTGAAACTCCCCTTTACGCATGGTAAAACAACCATCGATATATATGACCGGCTCTCCTCTATAGTGAATAGCTATCCAACGATGACCGACATCTGACATCTCTCTAGAGGCGTCATAGTGAATACCGGTGTGTACTTGAATTGTCAGCTCTCCTTGATCGCTGTAAGGAATGTCCAGTATTTGGGATAACGCTTGTGCTTGGAGGGGTGCCATTAATCCACTGCGGTCAATATTTGTTCTTAAGATAGTCTGTGATATTTCATCAAACATAGTCGGTTCGATCTTTGCGACTACGGCCTGTACATCTTCCACGCTCGGGACTGTAGCCAGCTTGGCGGCGACAGTGACCTGTTTGGGCCGCTCGTATGTGCATTGAGCATCTCTTATATCTCTCAATTCAATATCACGTGTCTGGTCATCAACAAATATTTGTCCTTCAAGGCGGACCAGCATCACTCGCGCACGATGCTTGTCTACCTCAAGTACCCGCATATGGTGAAAACCAACCGCTGAACTACGAAGCCGCCATGATTCATACCCATACACCCTGTCCCCTACTCGGATCGTCGTATCCTCATGCTTAATATAGGGCAAAGCTATAATGGGGTCCTCCGGGTGCAGTAGGAATTGTTTTGCTTCAGATAACTGCAAATCTTTATATTTCTGTCTTTCTGTCTCGTCAAAAATAGCTGTGACCGTTCCATCCGTTCCTATTAAAAGAATGCCGTGGTTCCTGCTACCTATCACAAATGGACCAGTAGTGCTAGCGCTGAAAACTTCCGTGATATTCTGGCCTTCGGTTGTAAATATTTTAATACGTTCAGTCTCTTCTTGCCGCTTACTAATATTAATAAAAGCGCTTTTACTCGGCGCGCGCATCAATAACCTCAACAATAGTTTCATCGCCTCTTCACCGGCAAGAATTTTCTCCGCATCGGGCTTGATATCAGTTCTCAGCACGCCGGCCATCTTCTCCCCCGCCAGCTTGGCGGCGTCAGGCTTTGCCGCAGATGCCGCTTCAATCGCAGGAGAATGCTTATATACACCACCATTGTTGGCTGTCTCCTTCGCTATGGCCTCATGATTCCTTTGGTCTGTGTCTTTAATATGCCACAAACTTACAAACCTCTTAACTTGACCCGCTTCCATCGTCACTATCACTACGAAGGCGTTCTTCACGCCATCAGGAATTGCAACAACTGCCCATTGCGCGGGAACTGTTTTAGGAGATACTTGGAAAAAACCGGAAAGTTGCTCAAAACGGGGTGAACCAGCTAGCTTGGCGCCGGATACATATTCCACTTTCAGTCCCGTCGCGCTTTCCGCCGCTGACACAACAAGCATCATTTCTGATAAATTGAATTTGGCGCTAGAACGCACCGCCAGGACATCCTCACCTGACAACGACATAGGTTCTACGCGTCCTTGCGGATCAACAGCCCGTATTTTCTCGAGAAGGCCCTGAACGGAAGGCCGCGCTAAAATTTGCGATTCTGTTAATTGCCTCGTCCCATATCGTTGATCCGACTGGGAAGCTCCCGCCAACCGGGCACCTTCTGCCGGCACGCTAGCCCGAACTACTGAATTATTCGCGAGATTCATTATATTGGCCAAGCGTTGGGGTATTTCGCCTAATCTCCAAACATATTCTTTGTTTTCCGCACCCAAAAGAACAATTTTGCTTGATGTAGTCTCTTTTATAGAAACTCCCCGAGCTAAGAACCCTTTACTTTTTATTTCTTCGGCAATAGTTGTTAAACTAACCCCATTAACCTGAATAGAATTAAGCGGGGTAACTGTCTGCCCATTTACAATTTTCCCTTCCACCTCTCGGATCGCCAGCCGGGCGGCGCTACGCAGATCGACAGAAACTAACTGCACGGTGTGTAATACACTCGCCCCAAACTTCAGAGTATACTTCCCGCCCTCATCTTGACTCTGGTCCTTTTCTAACTCAAAAATGTTATCGCGCTTGAAAGATTCAAAAGGCTGTGGTGAACTCGAGAAACGCTGGCTCGATTCAATACGGCGATCCGCGTTTGCCAGCGCATTGAGTAGTGTAGTCCTGATCACAGAGCCCGGCGCGCCTTCTTCATGCAATTGAAGCACTGAAACAAGTACGGTTACTTCATTATTGGCTGATCGCACAAGGTGCAAAATCGGGGTTTGGTTTGATGCAATCTGAGCATCACGCTCTATGATTTCCCAGTTTAAAACATTCTCGAGGGACCGTTCAAAGCTAATTTTGTAAACAACCGTTTTGTAGTGGTTGGGTTCGGATGTTTTCACAGAGAACGCTATTATTGCTTCAGATCTACCGGGCACCCCCATGCTACAAACGGACACAGGCCCTGCGGTATCAGCACCCAATTCTTCGGTTAAAGAATTATGCAATTGATCTAAAAATCTATGTCCAATATTATTTTCACCAAGAATCCTTAAAATCGGAGGGTTAGAGAATCCATTCCTCGTTCTCACTCCAAATAAACCGTGCATCAGGCCCTTCACAGTATCGTATTTAATGGAAGCAACATCAGCCAGCCGGGCGGCGCTCCGCGGCGCGATAGAATCTATGACCGATCGTAATGCCACGGCCGCGTCAAGAAATATGGGTTGGCTTTCGGTTGGCAGAGTTATGGCCGAATCAGCCGTAACAATTCTCTCAAGCAAAAAAGAGTTATCTACAGCATGATACCCAGGAGTGTTCTGATCCCTAAATATTCTCACCGTCTCTCCTTGGGCTGTTGTCAACTCAAAACCTATGCACTCCCGGCTTTGAATCATCGGCCTCAACGTGCCTTCTTTCCGAGTGCGCCTTCCTTCAGAGTTTTCATGCCAGGAATCCCGTCTATCCGTCGTATCCTGAAATACGATCGTGGCATGAACCCCGTCTTTTTTGAATGCATCAGCCAAAGCGTTTTTGCGCGACTCTGTTAATTTAGCAGGTTTAGTAGTCGCCAGCTTGGCGCCCCTGACAACCGTCGCCCCAAAAAGATCGTGGGCTTTAACCTTGCCGGAGTGCTTGGTATCCTCCCATAGAACCTGTAAATTAGATTCTTTCCCTTCAACCTCTTGAGCGATCGTACACGACCTTCCCCCATGTGGCCCGGCAATAAACGTCAGTAGATCTCCTTGCGTTAAAGTGGTCTTTGTTTTTGTATCTCTGGCGCTATGCTGAAGCCAGACAAACGTCCCCGCGGGAAACTTGTACTCAATAGTAACTGTTTTATCTTTCTGCGGCCAAGCAGTCAAAATCGCCGATATTCCATCAACGCTGGCGCCAGTAAATTCAGCATTGGCAGGAATGTCAAAAGCTCGCTTGCCTCCTTCAAAAATAGCGCTAATCGCCTGGCCACCTGGCGCCTTAACCACAAATTTCCCGGCCTCTTCTCCATCAAGGCCTTGCTCGGCTCGCTTTACAACCCGAATTTCCAGCCCAATTTTTTTCTCGGCATCTTTTAACATATTCGTCGAAACATCTTCCGGCCCGTAGAGCCAATCAACTTCAATAACTGGATTATCTTCGCCCGGCACGATCCGGAATTCAACATCGCGATCAAGATCTCGGAGCCCATCAAATAATTTTATCCAAGCCCAGTCAGCTTCGATCTGCGCCCTCGTCAACTTCTTGGGCCCGTAAGTCGCCTCTACTTCTCCTGCTTCAAAATTAAAAGTCACCAACGCGCCAATAGCCATCGGCTGGCGAAGCGCGCTATCGCTTTCTATATCTATATCATCCAGGGGCTCGATTTTTCTGTCTTTACGGATAGTCACGCTTTTTATTTTTTTTATTCTATCTTCTGTAATCGTGCGGAGCATGGCAACTAAATCGCCAAACGTCACACCCTCCGCTAGTACTTTATAGCCAGCCCGAGCGTTTTTTCCGCTGAGTTCCGCGCCTGTTTGTAATCGGGCCGTGGCCAGCTTGGCGCCGTCAGGCCTTGCCGCAGATGCCGTTTTGATCATTTGTGTAAGCGCTCTAAAATCTACAACGAACGGAGATCTATTTTCCGAGACGACACCAAGTTTATCCCCGTTTCCCGAAAAAGCTAAAGATCTGGCCGACCAATCATCGTCCCAAGTAAATGTTCCGTTAACTTTGCTATCGCTCACATTCCAGATAAGAAGAGTACACGCTGTATAGGAAGCGCCGACGATCCATTGATTATCCGGGGAAATAGCGATCTCTTCCAGAGGGTTGACATCGCCCTCCATTTTTCTAATAAACTCACCTGTCAGGCCATTCCAAATAATAATTTTACCGTCTTTGGAAGCGCCCAGGATCAGACTTCCATCCGCGGACATAACCACCGATCCTACCTCATAGCTTTTTTCGGCTTTTAGTTGTTGGGATACGAAGCCAGTCCCCT
>CAZAPB010000091.1:0-6172 GCA_964486835.1 uncultured Planctomycetia bacterium | reverse complement strand
CTCCGGGGTTATTGTCCATCTGCGTTTTTCGGACAAGCGCAGTCAGCTGGAGATCAGCGTTGAGACTGAAAATTTAAGAAAGACAGAATCTTTGGGAGCTCTTTGGACTGCGGCCGCGGGAATCGTAGACAGGCTGTTAGGTTTGCCGGACATCTTATCGGTTGAGCAACCGGAGGATGGCGTAGGTTTAGAGATTGATTATACTGGAGAAAAACCCAGGTTGATTTGGCACGAAGGGCCTGTCCTCGAAAAAGCCAAGTCTCCTTCCGTGGCGGCGAAGCTTGGGCCATTAACCGGTCTCCCCGCCGATGTTTCTTTTGGGTTTGATCAGACGGCCCTGGCATGGCATTCATCCGCATCTTCTCAGTCGGCCGGTACGGGTGAGCCGCATTCACCCGGCGATGATCCAAACATTATTTTAGCCAGGCTTGGGAAGCTTTTGATCGAAGATGAGACCTTTTTCAGGCAGACTTTACTTAATTTGCATGCCAGAGAAAGCCTCCACGAAATGGGTATTAGCGTCAACGATATGATGTCTTTGCCAATCCGATCTTTAGTCAGAAGCCTTACTATTGATTACTATGGAAGCGGCCGGATCAAAAGGACCTATGTTGGGCGCTGTCTGTTGCAGTCAAAGGAGATCTTGGACGTTTCTTTTAAGGCCGGTCAGTTGTCTAGCGCGGCCAAGAAGGAATGGGAAATAAATGTGCCCGAATCTCTCAATAAACGTCAATCCTGGATGGCTTGGCAATGGAGCCCAGAAAATGGATTTACGAAAAATCCTTCCGCGGATAAAAGGCCCAGCGGCGCCCTGCTTTTGGGAGCTATAAGAACAATAGACCTTAATGGGCAGCCGGTAACGTTCACTTCAGAGGAGTTTTGCGAAGGGCCTTCCTTGCGTGAGTTGATAGAGGATCCGGATATGCCGCTTATCAATAAGATTGAAGCCATATTCCGGGCGCATCGCGAATACGTCGATATGGCTAAAAACGTCCTGTTTCAGATTCGGGACCCACATCCTTCTAACATCGTCGCGATCCTTGGAAATATATTGAGATGGATCATTATTGATCTGGACTTTCTGGGGGCCTGGAGAAAGATGCATAGCGAAAATTTCATGGAATCAATGGAAGACCAGTGGTCATGGAGGGCTGTTATCAAAGCGTTTGAGTTTTCGCCGGGGCAGGACTTCTCGGCTCAGCTCAAGCAAATGAGAAAGAATATTTTAAACGATTGGCTCGGCAGGAGGTCAATGTTTGACCCCCACAATACACGTTGGCTGGCTTATCGATTGTTGACCACTGACGTTGATCTGAAAGTTCCCAACACCGAAAGATTGTATCGGATTCAGAACGTGTTGGACCAGACCCGTATCGTTCCCGAAAAAGACAGAGCACGGCTCCTATTGGCCGGGCTGCTACTGCAGAGGCGGTACCAAGAAGTTGAGCTGTTTGTCAAAGAAAACGCGGCTCAGCTTCCCAGAGGATGGAACGAAGGCGCTCATACGGATAATAAATTTTATGGCTGGCCGCTTTTTGGTGATTTGGCGGGTGCGAGGCTGGCCCTAACAAACGAAGAGCCTAAAAGAAGAGAGGTGATCCGAGTCGCTCGGCAGGCGTTGGCATTGGTCAGCGATTCCTGGGCAGTGGGAGAATTTGTTAGTCCATTAGACCCCTACTGGATCGGTAACTTGCTGGCGGTGCCATTCTACGATTCGTGGGATAGTGTCTTAAACGATCTTTATGAGGCCAGACCGTTTTTAGACCCGGAGGCTTTGTCTTTTGAACAATTGATGCGTCTACAGCGTGGTGATGAGGACCCGCAAGTCAGGGATTATGCGGCTGGCTTACTTCTCTTCAATCAGTCTCAAGGCTTGCCTCAAGTCGTGGCATCGGGCGAGTCAGCGGGGTATGAGGTCAATAACCTCTTATTCTCAAATCTTGCGGCAGTCTTAAATCAGGCGAGGGCGCTTGAACGTTTAACTTTTATTCCCGAAGATGAATTTATCCAATTCATTGAAAACTTTTCTTCGCTGGTATCAGGGATTCATGTTTTGACGGATTATGTGTATCAGGCCACCGAAGAAGGCGGGGAGGATTCCCAGGAGCAGCGAGGCTCTTTGGCGGGATCGGCGATCTCAAGAAAGAGAACGCCAAACGCGCTGAATTATTTGCTTATGTACTACACTCATGTAGCTCAAGCTTGGAGCAGAACTTTCGGGGCGATAAGCGATGCCGGACTGGTAGATATGCAGGCTATCGAGAGGCAGACAGAAGCCGTGTTATTGAATAAGCCGAAGAATAGGCCAGCGCAAGGGCCCGATCATAAATCATTAACGAGCTCGCTGGAAGAATTGCGTGAGCTATTGCTGTCTATTGGAGAGATCCATAACGAAGATCGGATTCGGGTCGAGACGCTGGGGCGGTACTACGCGGATCTGGCAAAAAAAACCGGGAAAATAAAAAAAGGTTTATTGGAGGGCGCCCAGCCGGATGCTCAGACTAAATTACTCACTTCTTTGCATTATCTGATTGTATCTTACCTTGCGGTTTTATCAAAAATTGAGCTTGAGTTTGAATGGTCCAGATCGGCAAACAGCCACGTGATTGCCGATTATTTGCGTGAGCCAAAGATCGATCTTGTGATTGTCTCAAGACAAATTCTTAGTTTAATTGGCGCTGACTCGTCGGCGACGCCTTTTCTCTTCGGCCTTGACGCGGGCGCTAGATTGGCCGCGGCGAGACTAGCCGAAGCAACGCATCTTCAGGATGTCAATCCTTACGGGCTTTTGGAAAAGGTCCGGTTGGCGGGAGATTTGAACGAGATTCCGGCCGCGGCAGCGTTAACTTTGGCAAAATGGTTTGTGGACTGGGCCCACGAGGACCAAAAAAGACTTTTAAGCGAGGTATTATCCAAGGACCCCTCTGCCGTTGGGAATGTAAAATTGTTCCTATCGTCCGTAGATAAATGGGAGGAGAACGATCAAGCCGATGATTCACCGGCAGGAGAGGACACGAAATTATTGGAGCTCACTGTAGCCAAAACAGTGATCAGCCGTGGTGTCACCGTTCTTAGAGATATAGAGCTTTGGCATGAAGAACAACTTGATCACAAAATAGAATATTTAGCAGCCAATGATAAAAATCCATACGCTAATCCATCAGCATCAACTCACGCGATAGGAAGCGCTTTGCCGGGGACAATGACTCCGGCTGATCCGGAGCACTTATTTTCTGAATATTCGAAGCTTATCCAAAAAGACGCGAAGATGAAAGCGCGGTTTCAATGGTTCGACTATTTGTCCGGGGCACTGTTCGCTGCTTTAATGGCCTGCTGCTTTTGGGCCCGCTTTTTTATCAATAATGAGTCCAGTCGTGAGAACGTTATAATTTTTATCATCCTGCCAAGCGCCGCGTCCCTTGTTTTGTATATGCTTCCTAGATTTGTGTATTGGGAATCGAACGATCTCTCTATCAATAGGATCGAAAAACGCCTGTTCCTGCCGGATGGCGTCGATTTTATCCTGGGGCGTTTATGGGATTTAATGAAGGGCGAGGATGGGGCTGTTGCCAAAGATGCTGGAGACTATTACGCGGCAATTCTTATCGGGCGAGCACAAGTATTATTGGGCACGCTGAAAATAAAACGCCATAGGAAAGACATCATATCCGCCGCAGGATTTCTGACGCGGCAAGGCAGTCAATCTGCGAAGGGCGCGAGGTTGGCCTCGTCCGCCGGCGAAAAAAAACTCAGGCGCTTGATTGATTCGAAGACGCGCCTGGGAAGGCCAGCGAAAGCGAATCTGCGAGGAAAAGTAGGCGCGCTTCTCACGCTTGATCCCGCGCGCGATGATTTTGAGACTGAGGTTCGAAGGGTGCTGCGCGAAGCTATCGGGCCTAAGATGAGCGAGAAAAGTTTCGAAGATTACCTAAATCCGAGGGAATTTATAGAAATTCTTAGAGAAACAGACGGCTCGAGGCTCTCGGAAAGTAAAGGCGGTAAGAAGAAGGAAGGAGGGCAGAGGGAAAATAAAGCCAAGAATAAACCATGGTTGGTGCCGGCCGAAGCAAGAATTCGAGTGAAAAGTGAATTTAAAAGTGCGGGGCGGCGTCGATTTACCAGTGAAGCATTTGAGGCATTTCTCCAAGAGAAAAAGGGATGGATCTGCCTGGAGGGCGAGGGCGGGATCATGGAGCTATTTAATATTTCTCCCAAGCGAGCAGCCGCGATCATGAATCCGGTGTTGGAGGCTGCCTATGGAAAAGGACAGCGTGCCGGTGGGTATGTCCCGGTAGTATTCGTGAGCAGGGAGCGCTTAAAAAAATGGCAGAATATTATTAATTTTATTCAACGAGACGGCGGACAAGCGACGGTGAAAGAGATAGCGGTCTATTTGCAAATGGAGACCGGCGATCCGCGGATTCAAAATATTCTTGGGATCGATCTAGATCTAGATCTGTATTTCAAAGCGATCAATCACAACCTTCAGCGGGCCGGCGAAAAAGAGGCATGGGTTGTTGATAGCTATGATCAGTTGCGGGACGATGACTCGCAAGCCATTGAGGTGGCGATGGAGCGGTTAAATGGCATAGCCAGCTCGGACGAATTGGCCCAAGCGCTGGGCATCCCTCTGGAAAATGACGGGGGAGATAAAGCGATGGCGGCGAAGTTGTACAAGAGAAGATGCAATGCCGCGAGAGCTCTTTTTGATAAAGTTGACTGGGAAAAGGTCAACGCGAAACGCAAGACAGAAGGAAAGCCGGCGATCTGGTCCAAGATCGTTGTATTTAAGCGAAAAGATCTATGGAACCGTCTACTTGCCTATATTGAAAGGCGCGGCGGCGCTGTCACAGTCGACGAATTGGCCGAACGATTTGACACGGATTCGCACCATATTCGTAAGATAATCAAGACTATTCCCTGGGATTTTATCAATCGAGTCCGCGCTTACAAAAAACTTTTCCCTCTTCAAATTTATTACCTTCCACGGCATCAAAAGCGCGACCACCGCGGCGGGTTGGAGTCCATACTAAAAAAAACAGGGATTAGGCAAGGAGATCCATTGTACGGTGTTTGCCAGAGATCATGTCTGTATTATCAATCTGAGCTGCGCGGACTCGGATACCGTTCTTTTGAGGAATTCTTTTTGCCGTATGCATTAAATCGTTTTAATGAAGAACTCGAATGGTTTGGGGGTTATCAAGGGCAGCTGCATAGGGATGGCATCATTGAAAGATTCGAAGCATTTTTAAAATTTACTATAGACCGGGCCGTAAAAATTGGGGACAGCATGCCTCGGCTGCCGTCAACATCGGCGGTTCCGGCATACGGGGAACTTAATCAATTTTTTCATGTACAAGCTATTCGTGTTGCCAATATAAGAATGAAGCATGTAATTCAGGGAAGGACAAAGGACATTCAATCATGGTTTGATGATTGCAGTTCTGATAGAACAGATCTTATGCCAAAATCCATTTATCCCGTGGATAGAGATATCCCTGTTGTCCATTCACGTTTTAGAGGAAAGGCCTTACAAGGACAGCCAGAAATCGCCTCGGCGAGGCTGGCTCGAGAATTAAAGCCCGATGAAGTACTTGGCTGGGTAAATGAATTCCAAAAAACCGATTATGTAAAAGTACCGGTGCCTGGTTTTGACGACAGGAACATTTATGTGCTGTCCGGTGGTTTAAATGACCCTAGGATGGGGCGACTGGCCGGCAGGGAAGTCAAAGCGGAATGGCAAAATTTACCTCAACCATTATTTCTTGTTGAGTTTGCTGATCTTGCGACGTCCATTCCTGGCGGCCGTGAGATTCAAAGGCTTGCCCGGCAGATTTCCGCCCCTGTTTATGATCCTATTATCAATGAAGCCGGCATGGTTGTCATTGACGAGACCATCGCCCGGTACCCTGAGATAAAGAAAGAGGATCTCTTCGTTATGTTCGTGAACCAGGACATCGTCCATTCTCCGGGCGCTGATACTGACGCGATCATAAGAAAATATGCCGCGTCCTGGGGGATTGATGAACAGTATTTACGAGGGATATATGAGGCAGAGATGTCCAGGTATAGGGTATCAAATCCTCTCGTGGCGGTTCTTCGGGTCATCACATTAGAAGAGACCTACCGCCGATACACCGAGATCATGCGTGACATATCCGGGGAGATCAGC
>CAZAPB010000090.1:0-6233 GCA_964486835.1 uncultured Planctomycetia bacterium | reverse complement strand
TGGAAACTGTGCTTGTCGCGTGCTTGATGACCACTTTTTTTCTGGGCGGCTGGCAGGTTCCTTTCCTACAGCCTGATGGTTTCCATTGGCCGGGCGGTTCTTTTGTGCCGGTTGCGCATGGCGCGGTGATCGCTCTGGGCGTTCTCGCTTTTATGACGAAGGTGTTGTTCTTCAACTGGCTTTTTATGGCCATCCGCTGGACACTGCCGCGATTTCGTTATGATCAGCTGATGAATCTGGGATGGAAAATCCTTTTTTTTTTTTTGTTGGTCAATGTGCTGGTGACCAGTATTTTTGTGGTCTGGAGAGGGTAAGGGCATGGCGACGAAGCTGATGAAAAGAAAAGAGCTCGGCTTTTGGGATAAAACCTATTTGCCGATGGTGATGACGGGACTGTGGATCACCTCGCGACATTTTTTCCGCAATTTTTTTGTTCAGACGCTCAATCTTTTTGGATTGGCCAGGCACCTCAAGGGTTCGGTCACCTACGCATGGCCCGAGGTTCGCCGTCCGCTTTCCAGCCGCGTTCGCACTCGCCACCGACTGACCAAAAGGGAAGATGGCGCTCCCCGTTGCGTGGCATGCATGATGTGCGAGACCGTCTGTCCCGCTCGCTGTATCAATATCGTCGCCAAAGAGAATCCCGATCCCACTATTGAAAAAATGCCGGCTTCTTTCGACCTGGACCTGGGGAAATGCGTCTATTGCGGGTATTGCGTGGAAGTCTGCCCGGAGGATGCGATCCGCATGGACACGCAAATACTTGATATCGCCGCCTACAGCCGCGACGAAATGAAGCTGGACATGCAGAAGCTTTTGAACCCAACTACAGCCTACCCTCTTTCAAAGAGCTGATTTTTAGCTTCGCCAGACATAACGTATTTTTTTGATGTACAATGAATCAGGAGATATTATGCATATAAAGATCGAGAGTAATTCCAACTGTTCCCAGAGTCATGAATTTTTTTTCAAAGAACTTGGCCAGGCCGAGCCTCTGCAAGGGATACTTGTTGGCGAAGAGGGCAAAGAAACCGAATGCGATGTTGTTGGTGTGGAGCCCGGGGGCCGTTGGGTTCAGGCCTGGGCGGTGAAGATCAGTGACTCCGGTGATGGTGTGGCTTTCATGATTATCGGCGGTGTTTGGGGCATACGTATAAGGCCACAGCGGTTCCGCGGGCAGACATGGGATCTTGCTGATCAGGATCAGTGGGGAGAGCCATATAAGATATACGGAAAAAAAGAAGACATTCTTTTTGGAACGAGCTATTGATGCCTGACCATATCTGGTTCAAAAAAGTGAAAGTGTGTGACATCGAAGAGATCGTTGAGGCGTCAAAAAAGGGGATCACGCAAGCTGTTTTCGGACGAGCATTTTAAACAAAAATGGAGGACGGTCATGTTTTTATCCAGGCACAAAATAGCGCTGCTTCCGGCGCTTTTCTTTATCGCGTTTGCCGGTATTGCTTGGGCGGATAATGACGCGCGGTCTACCGATAGCCCTTATGGCGTCTTGGATCTTTTTTCATGGGGCCATGACTGGAACGGCCATCACTACACACCCGAAAAGATCGAGCGCGCCGCCAAGATGATGAAAGAGGCGGGGATCGGTATTGTGCGGATGGATTTTCTGTGGAATGATATACAGCCGCAAAAGGATAAATGGGATTTTCAGAAATACGACCGTATCGTTGACATTCTTTCAAAGAATGATATTAAGATATTGGGTTTGCTTGATTACAACGCCGATTGGGCCGGGGAGAAGTGGAATTCGGCGCCGGATCCTAAGCTCTTCACGATTTATGCGCGTGCTGTTGTAGCACGCTACAAGAGTAAGGTCAGGTACTGGGAGGTCTGGAATGAGCCTGACCAGAATTTTTACTGGATTCCGTCAGACCAGATGAAGGCTTATTCGGCTCTTCTCAAAGAGGTTTATCCGGCGATCAAGGCTGAGGACCCGACGTCGCTGGTGCTAATGGGAGGGATCTCCGGTAACGCGGCTATGACGTTGGCCCAGTTGTATTCCCATAAAACGAAAAATTATTTTGATATCGTCAACATTCACCCCTTTCAGGACCCGCTTGGGCCGGACCCCATAGCCCAGATGAAAAAAGAGTATGAGGCGGTCCTGGCTGTCATGGAAAAGAACGGAGATAAATCCAAGCCTATCTGGTTTACGGAGATTGGTTGCCCCGGAGTACCCGATTCAAAAACTGTTCCCAAATGGTGGAACGGCGAAAATCCGGATGAGCAAGCTCAGGCGCAGTGGGTAGAGAAATTGTATGGGGAACCGTTGAAGTGGAACGGGGTGGAGAAGATTTTCTGGGCTTTCTTTCGCGATACGCCGAATTATTTTTTAACCGGTACGGATTATTTTGGTCTTGTCAGCGAAGATTTTACTCCCAAACCGGCTTACCAATCCTACCGCAAAATGGTGTCGGACCGTCTTGTCGTCAAAGATAAGGATCAGGTTTCGAAAGGTAATTCTTAACGTAGTCGGCAACGCCGTTTTCCAGCTTGCCGAATCGAGCGGGGCATCCGGTCGCCGTGAGCTTGGAGAGATCGGCCTGTGTGAAGTACTGGTATTGGTTCTTGATTGAGTCGGGCATTTCAATATATTCGATGTTGACCGGTTTGCCACAGGCCTTAAAGAGCGCCGCGGCCAGATCGTTCCAGCTTTCCGCGCGTCCGGAGCCGAGATTGAAGATGCCGCTGATCTTGGGGTGCTCAAAGAACCATATCATCGCGTCGACCACATCCTTGACGTAGATAAAATCCCGCATTTGTCCGCCGTCGGCATATTCGTTCACATAAGATTTGAATAATTTGATCTTGCCTTGGGATTGGATCTGCTCATAGCCTTTCTGGACCATGCTGCGCATCACCCCTTTGTGGTATTCATTGGGGCCGTAGACGTTGAAAAAGCGGAACCCAGTCAGGTTCTTTTCATAACCGTTTTTGAGCACCCACAGGTCAAAATCAAGCTTTGACTGACCGTAAGGGTTGAGCGGGCGCAGGGATCGGCTCTTCCAATCCTCATCGGAAAATCCAAGGTCACCGTTGCCGTAGGTGGCCGCGCTGGAAGCGTAAGAAAGATAAACATTATTTTTTAGGCACCAGCGCGCTATCCGCTCGGAATATTCGGAGTTGTTCTTGCGCAAATAATTGATATCTTTCTCAGTGGTATCTGAGCAGGCGCCCAAGTGAAATAGCGCGGTGATCATCTGATCCCATTTTCCGGACTCAAGCTGTTCAATGAATGTTTCGTGGTTGATGTATTGGCTGAAGGAACGTTTTTTGATATTGTTCCACTTGGGTGAATTTTCCGCGTATTCATCGACGATCACTAGATCCTGGTGCCCCAGAGAATTAAGCTTCCAGGCGAGTACGCTTCCGATAAACCCGGCACCGCCGGTCACGATGATCATGTATGAATCCCCTTGCTTGATGTCTGCGAAATTTCCTGACCAGCTCTATTTTAACGCAGTAGGTAAACTTTTACCCAACCAAACCCAACATGGTCATTTCGAGGCGAAGCCGAGAAATCTCATCAAGAAAAACAAGATTTCTCCTCCCGTATGGTCGTCGAAATGACAGGTATTAACGAACTATGAATTCGTATACCAACTATTACATTTTAACATAATCATAAAATGTCTCTGATATAATCTTTCTTATGAAAATTCTAATTGCTGGATGCGGCTATGTCGGGACGGCTTTGGGGCAGAGATTGGCATTGTCCGGCGCGGCAGTCTGGGGACTTCGCCGCGACGCGCAGGCGTTGGCGGATCTTTCGTCCAAAGGAATACAACCGATAAATGCTGACCTTTTGGATGTGGGCGCCCTTAGAAATCTTCCTTCAGTCGATGCAGTTATTTTATGCCAAGGGCTCTCACGATCGACGGATACCTATCTCAAAACCTATGAAGAGGCCAGCGCCAATCTAGTTCAGGTACTTAAGAAAACCGGGGTAGGGAAAATTCTTATGATATCAAGCACAGGCGTTTACTCCACGCACGACGGTTCTTGGGTTGATGAATCGACCGATCCGGCGGCTGCGGGTTATTGCAGCCGCGAGGCCCAAGAGCAGGCAGGATGTCTGCTGCGAACAGAAAAGATCATTTTATCGGCACAACCGCACTCGATGGTGTTGCGCCTTGCCGGAATTTACGGTCCCGGGAGAAATAGGATACAGGCTCTCAAGGAGGGAAGAGTGCGGCCCTCCGCATCGGAAACCTATTCGAACCGTATTCATCGTGAGGATATAGTATCAGCGATACTTCTTCTCTTGGAGAAAGGAAAGCCGGGCCAGATCTATCTGGGCGCGGACAATTATCCATCAACGCAAAAAGAGTTTTATACATGGCTGTGTGATAAGTTGAGTCTTAAGATGTCCATTTTGGAGGAACCATTCGCGATAAACGGCCGCAAAGCCGTATCCAATAAGCGGTGTTCCAACGAAAAGATCAAAAAGCTGGGGTTGGTCTTCAAATATCCCGATTTTAAAACGGGATATCAAGAGCTTCTTCAAAGTCCGGAGCTTTTGTGGTAATAGTTTAGTTCCCGCTAGTATCCAAGTGCTGCGCGGGTCCTGCCGTCGGTCAGCCCCATTGTTTTTTCGTGTAATCCTTCACGAAAAAAAACGGGGCGCCCCGCCCGACGTCACCCACGCAGTGTCTGGGGGATAATAAGCTCCCCGGGCGTCGATTGCGGGTGTTCTTCGTAGGGAGCGTCCAAAGGTGGCCTATTATCTTTCTGATAGTCCGCAATTTGCTGCTCAGGGTCCAAGCGACTGAGAAGAATACCCGCAATCGACGCAGCGCATAAAGAACCGAGAGCCTTTCGATCGATCGGGGCTATTCGGGACTGACGGGGGTTAAGCTTTTACCTTTTGTGAGTAAGCTTCCGGTGGCCGCTTCAGCGTTATATGGTAAAATTTCGATAATTTGATCGGAATTATAATTTTCATTAAATATTGTAACTCCTTATAAATAATGTATTTATAATTTTATTTCAAATCTGGACTAAAAGAGTCTGGTTTGGTATACTCTATGCACACGAACATTTGGGAGCGCTAATGCGTTTTACAAAGAAAACCGAATATGGGCTGGTTTGTATGGCCTATATCGCTAAGCATTCAGAGCATGGGTGGGTGACGATCAAAGAGATCGCCAGTCAGGAGCGGTATCCTGTGCCGTATATCGAGAAGATCCTTCAGTCGCTGAGGCAGGCGGGTTTGGTCACCTCTCAACAGGGCAATCACGGTGGCTACGCGCTTGCTCGCAAGCCTTCAGAGATAACTCTACGCCATATCATAGACGCTTTGGAGGGGGCAACCTTTGGGATCTTTTGCGCGCCTGATACGCGCGAGGAGATCGTGTGCACGCATTTTTGTCTTTGTGGCATAAAGCCGGTATGGCGTAAGACCAAGCAGATCCTTGACGAGTTTTATGATTCTATTACTTTGGAGATGATGACCAAGAACGAGATGGAAACTCAAAAAACACTTTTAGCGGGCAGACACTGATATGAGCAACAAAGCCATCCATGAATTCACAGCACAGGAATATAAGTACGGTTTCACCACACCCGTGCAAGCCGATACTTTACCCAAGGGGTTGACCGAGGGGACCGTCCGCGCTATTTCGGCGCTCAAGAAAGAGCCCGAGTTCATGCTGGAGTTCCGCCTGAAAGCATTCCGTCACTGGCAGAGAATGGTCGAGCCGCGATGGGCCAATGTCACCTATCCCAAGATTGATTATCAGGACGTCATTTATTATTCGGCGCCCAAAAGACCGGAAGCTCTTAAAAAAAGCATGGACGAAGTGGATCCGGAGCTTAAGGCTACGTTCGCGAAGTTGGGAATTCCTCTGATGGAACAGAAAAAGCTCGCGGGCGTCGCGGTTGACGCGATATTTGACAGTGTTTCGGTGGCCACCAGCTACAAAGCCAAGCTTTTGGAGGTCGGGGTCGTTTTTTGTTCTTTCTCCGAGGCGGTCGAAAAGTATCCAGACCTTATCAAGAAATATATGGGGTCTGTCGTGCCGTATACGGACAATTTTTTCGCGGCGCTGAATTCGGCTGTTTTTTCCGACGGCTCATTTGTTTATATTCCTAAGAACACCAAATGCCCGATGGAACTTTCCAGTTATTTTCGCATTAACACCGAAGGGACGGGACAGTTTGAGCGTACGCTGATCATTTGCGAGGATGATAGTTATGTCAGCTATCTGGAG
>CAZAPB010000089.1:1558-6325 GCA_964486835.1 uncultured Planctomycetia bacterium | reverse complement strand
GAAATAAGGGTCTTACTTCTTTCGCGCTCAAAGTTTAAAACTTCCTGCCGCAAATACTCCACCTGCAGTTTAAAAAGCTCGGGATCGTGAGCTACTATGCCTGAGGCCTGCAGTGTTTTTTGCAGCATCCTTTTTTTGACTTCCTCCGAACGGATACCGATACGGCCCCTCACGGGCTCGGCGATCTTAACCGGCCTGTGGCCCTCAACCGTCATTTCCACTTCAGAGGAAAGCGTCTCGGATGAAACATCACTCAATACCAGCCTCATATGGCAAATGGGACAATCTCCCGGTTTATTCGATACAACCTGGGGATGCATCGGACAATGATACTTGGCTGTTGTTTCCTGTTGATGGCTCTCGGAGGCAATAACCAAGATCGCCCGCGGCCCGAAAATAGCGGCTGCGGTCAATAAGCCAACAATGAAATATTTTTTGAGATAGACTGACATTTTGAAAATCCTCCTTTTCTAAAAAACACCACGCGCGGCCCATGCCGGCGCGCCATCCAATAGAAAAGGAAGATTAAATGCGGTAAACGGAGAAAAGCTGGTAGAGAGGTAAAAACCGTGGCGGAGATTCTTGAGTAGCTACCTCAAAAGAGATAACAGCCGGTCGAAGCGACGCTAAAATATCCGCTGGAAGCGTGGAAGGAACTTCCTCGACGCGCAAAGTAAAAACTTCAGGGACAGACCTATAATCTGAAGGAGCCTTTATCGAACATTGGCAAGGAGTTGAGGGATCCGAAGGACAGCAGGCGTGCGCCGCTTTTGCGGATGCGCTTTGCATCATCGCCGCGCATTCAAGCCTCGCCGACGCATAGGCAAAATTGGACATCCCAGTCCACAACGCCAATGTAAGAACTAAGATCTTTCTCATCGATGCCTCTTGATTCATCAGTATACCATATTTTAAAGCCTACCGTAAGGCAGCCAACAGGTCCTTGTTGGTGGGATATTTTTGCAGTTGCTCAACCAGCGTCTTGGCCGCTTCGACCGTGCCAAGTTCCGCCAGCGCTCGGCGGATCTTTCGTACCTTTTCAAGCTCATCGGCGGCAAAAAGAATCTCCTCTTTGCGGGTGCCGCTCTTGGCGATATGCACCGCCGGATAGATGCGGTGGCCGGAGATCTCGCGAGAAAGAACGATCTCCATATTTCCCGTTCCTTTAAATTCTTCAAATATGACCTGATCCATCCGACTGCCGGTATCCACAAGGATAGTGGCAAGGATCGTCAGCGAACCGCCATTCTCGATCTTTCGCGCCGACCCGAAAATACGCCGTGGGATCTCTAAAGCACGCGCGTCCACACCGCCCGAAAGTGTGCGTCCGCTCCCCCCGCGTTCCGCGTTGTGCACGCGAGAAAGACGCGTCAAGGAATCAATGACAACCATCACGTTGCCACCGTCCCCCGCCTCGGCCATCGCTTGCCGCATCAGCTCATCCGCTACACGAATGTGGTTCTCGTACGTTTCATCGGAGGAGGACCATCGCACCTCGGCCGGCACGCTTCGGCGAAAATCCGTGACCTCCTCCGGTCTTTCATCAATCAATAAACAATAAACTTTCACCGCGGGAGCGGCTTTGCCGACAGCCTGGCAAATGTGCTTGAGAAATGTTGTTTTACCAGAACCCGGAGGCGCGACAATTAACCCGCGCTGGCCCATTCCAATAGGTGTGATCAGATCCATCGCGCGCATCGTCAGCTCTTTACTGCCATCCTCAAGCCTTATCCTAGGCGATGGGTCCACGGCAGTGCCGGCCAGAAAACGGCTCTCCGATTCGCTGACACGCCGTTGCTGTATAAGCCTTGGGGCCCCTTCGAAACGGCGTCCAGGAAGATAATTAGAGGATCTCATAACGCAATAGCGCTCTCTTTTTCATAATTCTGGCTTCTTTTAAGAAAATCCAAAGTAAGCACAACATGACTCTCCTGGGAAAAGATGAATATATTTTTCTTCTGCATGAAATACACCTCGGGGAAAAATAACTAAGAACTCAACAAATGTGCGGACAAAAAAACAAAATTCGTCTTCGTGTGAAATGATAGCCCACCCACAGAGGAAATCAGTGAATAACCTTCAGGCCTGGATGGCACCCCGGGCGCTATTCTAAGACATAACTATCAACTTATTCAATAAAAAAATAATCCCAAAAATATCCCCGCGACTGACTGTTCGAAACGGTTGCAGGGACAACCCTGAGAACTGATAAGCTCTAAACATGCTCAGCAAGCCTCCCAACTTCTATTCGACAAGCCACGGATTCAATGATAGCCTAGGAAAAACTCAAAAGGAGAAGCTCATGTCACGCGTACTGTCATTTCACTATACGTTAACCGATGCCGTCGGCAAAATACTGGATTCCTCAGAAGGGCGAGGTCCGCTATCCTTCATCGAAGGCAGTGGGCAGATCATTCCAGGCCTTGAGAATCAACTCTCCAAGTTAAAGGCCGGGGATAAACGAGAGATTAAAGTCGCGGCGGCTGACGCTTACGGCCAGAAGGATCACCAGCTGATCCTCAAAGCGCCAAAATCAGAACTACCGGTCCCTCAAGTCAAAGTCGGCGACCGCTTCAAAGGCGGCCCGGATCAGCATTCTCCTATTTTTACGGTTATCGAGGTCGGCGACACGGAAGTCACGCTTGACGGCAACCATCCGCTGGCGGGCCAAGATCTCACCTTTAATGTGGAAATCACCGAAATTCGCGAGGCAACCCCGCAAGAGCTTCAGCACGGGCATACTCACGGTGAACACGGGCACGACCACTGAGAAAGCGTTGATCTTTATCGGTTCGCTAAGATGCTCGCGGTTTGCTAAGCCGCTGACAAAGTTTTTTCTGGCAATCCATGCATAAGATATCACCTTTTTTGTCCACATCGCTCAAGGCATCTGAAAAAGCGCGAATGCAGTAAAAAGCCGAGCATCGGGGTATCTCTAACGCGAACATTGCGCTGGTCACAGTCTGCTTAAACATCCTCTCCGTCAACAAAGTTCTTCCCGCCAAGTCTTCAAGCGAGCCGTATCGGGCACAGGATAAGATCGCGTATTGCCCATCCGCCATCGCGTAAAGAAAATTCAGGTCATCCGAATAAAGGTCTCTGCAAGCAACTCCCACGTATCCCTGTATATCCTCCGACCTCGGAAGCGCTTTGAAATCATGAAGCTTATTTATAATTAAGGATGCGTCGTATTGGCTGAACACATCAAGAACCTTCAGATTCGATTTAAAAAAACCAGCTGATCCTTGCTTAAACTTTTCGGGATAGCTTTTTAAGGCCGTGACTATATATTTTTCCATCCCACTCCGGGTTCTTAATAGCTCATTAGTCAAACCGTTCTCCGTTAGCATCTTTAGATTATCTTCGAATGAAAGGCGAAGCGCGACACCTTTAGTCTCCTGGCTCAGAAATTTTATGGTTGCGTCACGATCAGGCGGCCCGATTGGCAGAGCCGCGTCCGCAACGCTGAATCGGCAATGCATTATATCCTGCAGTCGAGGGACCATTTGCTCAATCACCTCTGCCGGCATCGATCCGACCGGCACCAAGACAATGTTCGCCGCCGTTTGAGGCCATGAAAGGTCCGGCGCCACCAATCTTTCCGGATACCGGTCTTTTATCCTGTCGATCAGCCGCAGCGCTTTTTGGCGGACGGTGTCTTGGGCAGCGCTATCACGCACGGCCGAAACCCTTTCATACGCCTCAAAATAGCGTTGTTGATCAAAAAGATTTTCGGCGTATTTGACCTGTCTTTCCATGTTCCGGGGCTGGGTTCGAAGCGCCAGATCGTAATAAGTCCCGGCCGGCCGATAAAGATAAAAGGAGGCGTAGTAATCGCCCAAGCGAAAAAGAGGGCCGGCGATTGAGTAATTAGCGACATCATCCCCTATTTTAGGAACGATGATCGCAGTGAGGAGTACGATTTGAAGAAAACGCCCCGCGATTAGCGCACAAACGGCTATCAGGCAATAACGTATGACCTTTCCTCGCAAGGTCTTTGGCGCCATAAGTTCCCCTCTTGGGCCTCTCATAAGACTGCATTTGGTAATATACTGCCACACGCATGCTATAATCATAAATTAAAAAAGGTGCTTATTGTG
The DNA here is from genome assembly GCA_964486835.1 of uncultured Planctomycetia bacterium. Taxonomy (GTDB): domain Bacteria; phylum Omnitrophota; class Gorgyraeia; order 2-02-FULL-51-18; family 2-02-FULL-51-18; genus CAMDWQ01. The sequence goes on along the minus strand of CAZAPB010000089.1, from coordinate 2,225 downwards.
CCAGAAAATTTAGCCAAAGATGTTCGCTGGGATCTCTCGGATCTTTATACTTCCGCCGAAGACGCGCGCATCCAAAATGACCTGACGCTGGCTTTGTCCAAAGCCGAGAGTTTTGAGAAAAGATACAAACACCTTTTTGCCACACTAGACGAAAAACAGATCTTTCCGTTGGCGGAACTTTTAAAAGACTACAAAGAGATCATCACACTTTTGACCAAAATCGGAGTCTTTGCTCACCTTTCTTTTGCCCAGGAGACCAACAATCCCGCCGCCGGCGCGTTCATGCAAAAAATGCAGGTGACGATCACAGACATCAACTCGCACCTTCTCTTTTTTGAGGTTTGTTGGAATAAACTCGATAAAAAAACGGCCGAGCGGCTCATGAGCGATCCTTCCGTTAAAGAGGATCGCCATCTTCTTGAAAAAATGCGCGTTTGGGCACCCTACACGCTAACTGAGGGTGAGGAAAAAATCATGTCCATCAAGTCCAACACCAGCGGCGGCGCCTTCTCGCGCCTTTTTGACGAGATCATCAATAGCATCCCCTTTTATATTGCCGAAGAGGGAAAGCGCGTCAAAAAAACCGAAGGCGAAGTACTCTCGCTTTTTCACTCCGCCGACCGCTCGCAAAGAAAGATGGCCTCCGACAGCTTGGCTCAAGGCCTGG
>CAZAPB010000089.1:0-1548 GCA_964486835.1 uncultured Planctomycetia bacterium | reverse complement strand
TGGTTGAAAATACACGCCTTCTGACCTATATCTACAACATGATACTCGCCGACCACCGCGCCTCTCTGAAGATCCGCGGCTATAAACACCCGATGGACGCGATGAACCTTTCCAATGAGATAGACTTTGAGAGCGTGCAAAACCTCATCCAGAGCGTTCAGGCCGCCTATCCGCTGGCCCAGCGCTACTATGCGATCAAGAAAAAACTTCTCGGCCTGGACACCCTGTACGACTATGACCGCTACGCGACCATCGAGGCTGAAGAAGCAAAGATCGATTTTGCCGAGTGCCGCCGCCTCGTGATAGACGGCTACAACGCTTTCTCGCCCGAAGCCGGAAAGATCGTCGAGCAATTTTTTGCCAATCGCTGGATCGACGCGGAAATCCGGGAAGGCAAGCAATCGGGGGGTTTTTGCTGTATGACCACACCCGATCTGCATCCCTATATTTTGGTAAACTACACAGGCAGTCTGCGCGACGTGATGACCGTCGCACATGAGCTGGGTCACGGCATGCACCAGTATCTGGCGCGCCGCGCCGGCATTCTTGAAGCGGACGCGCCACTGACAATGGCCGAGTGCGCTTCGGTATTTGGCGAAATGATCATCTTTGAAAAGATCCTCGAAAATGAAAAAGACCCCAAGAAGCGCCTGGCGCTTCTCTGCGGCAAGATCGATGACAATTTCGCCACCGTGTTTCGTCAGATCACGATGACCGATTTTGAGCTATTAGCGCATGAAGCCGGGCTCAAAGAGGGTGAACTGCAGTCCGGGCGCTTAAGCGACTTCTGGATCGAGGCTAATACTAAATTTTACGGCAACAGTGTCGTTCTCACCGACAACTACCGCCACGGATGGAAATATATCCCGCATTTTATCCACTCGCCGTTTTACTGCTACGCGTATTCGTTCGCACAGCTTTTTGTCCTCTCTCTGTATCAGAAATACAAAGAAGACCCCAAGGGTTTTGTCCCTAAATACTTCGAGATGCTCGCGCTTGGCGGTTCCCGCAAACCCGAAGAGATCGCAAAACTGGCCGGGCTGGACATCAAGGACAAGAGCTTCTGGAGATCAGGACTAAAAATTCTGGAAGATCTCGTAGACCAAGTGGAAAAACTCGCCGACTAACGTAGACTTGTTTCGGAAGATTCTTTGTTTGCTCCCAGCGAATAACACACGACGGGTGGCACGCTTGCCACAAAGCCTGGCGAAGTCCGTCCACACACCCGACTTTGTCGGAAACGACTCCAAGTAGACTCGAGGACGGAATGGGGCTGTCGCAGTGACAGGCCCCGTCGTGACTTCTACCGCTTCTTTTCCCACTCCCACGCTGAGCGGATGATCTCATCCAGCCCTCTTTTGGGTATCCAACTAAGTACTTTTTTGGCTTTGGAGGCGTCAGCAACCAGTCGCGAGGGATCCCCCGGACGACGCGGCCCGATACCATAGCGTATCTTTTTGCCAACTACTTTTTCGACAGCCTTTAGTATCTCGAGATTTGAATATCCTTTTTGACTGCCCAGATTGAAAACCTCATTCTTGATGCCCT
>CAZAPB010000088.1:0-6535 GCA_964486835.1 uncultured Planctomycetia bacterium | reverse complement strand
ACTTGGAAATCTTATTGCCCCCTTCTTTGGGGTAGAACCTAGAACCAGTGTGCCCGCCGAGAGTTGCCCGCCGGAGGCGGGTCCGCCTCCGGCGGAAACTCGTGTGCCCGGCGGGAATTGAACCTGCAACCTCTTCCTTCGGAGGGAAGCGCTCTATCCAATTGAGCTACGGGCACAAACTGTTTAACTTATTACTTCCATTTGACTTGCAGAGCCGTCCGATTTTTGCTGTTTTGCCTCATTGGGCTCCGGTGTCCATACGGTGTCCATTTGACTTGCCAACTTATCAACCGCATCACTCTTATGGTTCTCGGACAAATGAGCATAACGCTGTGTCATTTCCAGGCTCTTATGTCTCATCAGCTCTCTGATCGTGTTCAAATCCACTCCTGACATAGCCAAATGCGAGGCAAATGTATGCCGCAGAGTGTGAAACGAAGCATTTAATATAGCAGAATTTTTTAATGCAGTCTCGAATGATTTTCTCGAGCTGTAGGTTTCCCCGTCGCCTTTGCAGAATACAAAGTCACTGCCGCGATTCTTCCGTATCGATAACAAGGCCTGTTTTGCCGGGCCATTATGCGGGAAGATCAGGGGCGCCTTCCCGCCTTCCCGATCGTTCTTGACAATTTAAAGTATCACTTTAAAATAGCAAGTATGTATCTCACACGTTTATTGGAAAAAACCCTCAAGAATGCCATAGAGTCCTTTCCCGCAGTTTTTATCGGCGGGCCGCGCAGGTCCGGCAAGACAACGCTCTCCAGAACATTCTTAAAGAATCACCATTACGTCCTTTTGGACGAGGCGGATGTCCGATCGCTAGCCATCGAAGATCCCCGGGGTTTTCTTGAAAAATACCCTCCTCCGGTCATTATTGACGAGATTCAAAACGCTCCCGGTCTTTTGCCTTACATCAAGGCCCGCATCGAGGAAGACAAAACACCAGGCCAATGGGTGATCACAGGCTCTCAGCAATGGACCCTTATGAAAGGGATCAGTGAAAGTCTGGCCGGTCGCATCGCGATTTTGCATTTGTACCCGTTGTCTTTGGACGAAATACAAAAGATGCCCAGGCCGCAATTAAGCACTGCCGGAGTTTTTATCGATGTGCTGATGCAGGCCAAGAACATCCCGGCAAACACCGTTCCGCTGGGTCGCTGGTTCCTGGAAGGTGGCTATCCGGAAGTCGTCCTCAATAAGAAAGTTTCCCGAAGGCTATGGTTTTCCAGTTACCTTCAAACCTATATTGACCGGGACATACGAGGTCTTATTAAACAGTCAAACCTTCATGATTTTGAAAGATTCACCCGGCTCTTAGCGGCCCGTACGGCGCAGGAATTGAATTGCTCAACCCTATCGAGAGATATCGGCGTTTCTGTACCGACTATCAAATCCTGGCTAACACTTCTTGAAGCCAGCGGTCTTGTTTTTCTTCTTATGCCTTATCATAATAATTTCGGTAAACGGCTGATCAAATCTCCCAAGTGTTACTTTATGGATACGGGGCTGGCGTGTTATTTAGCCGGCCTTCAATCCGAAGAACATGCGCTCCAGGGGCCTATGGCCGGCGCCCTGTTTGAGACGGCGTGCGTAACGCAATTTTATAAGCGGTTTTCCTCACTGGTTGATTCGTGTTCTCTTTATTACTACCGCAGTACCGACGGATTAGAGGTTGATCTTTTAATCGAGGCAGGCAAGATTATTTATCCAGTCGAGATGAAATTATCCTCAACGATTGACTATGGGAAAACCAAGTCCTTGATCAAATGGCTGGAAATATCTAAAATTAAAGACACCCACGGACTCATCATTTCTTCCTCAAAAAAGATGGGCTTGGTCGCCAATGATGTTTTCAATTGTCATTATTCGCTGGTTTAGGTTTAATTTGGGCTATAGATTAAAAAATCTACTATAAATACCAGCAACGATAGCCTGAAGATCCCTTTTATACCGGTCATATTCCTGAAGAATCTTTTCTTTGCCAGGATGGTTCTTGAACCAGGTTTCAAGCATCGACCGATTAACCTCGACATGGAACTGTAGACCATAATACTTTCCATCCAAGACAAATGCCTGATTTGGGACCAAGACACTAGAAGCAAGCCGTACAGCGCCCCTAGGCAGATCAAATGTATCCTCATGCCACTGAATGACTTGCAACTTTTTTATTTTCAATCCTGATAACAGTGGGTCATTTTTTACGGAAGGTAATAGTCTGACATTGCCCCACCCCACCTCCGCCTTGCGGGCCTTATAGACCCTGGCATTGAGTGCTTTGGCCAGAAGCTGAGAACCTAAGCAGATGCCAAGAAAAGGGACCCCGGCTTTAACGCATTTTTGAATATATGCGTTTTCCTTCTTGAGAAACGGGTATTTTTTTTCCTCGTAGACATTCATGGGGCCGCCCATCACCACGAGCGCGCGCGCTAGCCGCGGATCGGGAAATCGAAGATCCTTGCTAAAAAGCCGGACGCGGCAGTGGGAGATCTCTTTCTTCTTTAGAAAATCCAGGATAGTGCCGGCGTTTTCTGCGCGGACATGCTCAAGAATAACGACCTTCTTTTTAACCGACATCGCTACCCTCAGCAGGATATCCGGCCTTTTTCCAATTTTGAACCCCGTCATCCAACGCCCGCACATCAGTAAAACCAAGGTGTTTAAGCTGAAGTAGCAATACGGCGCTGGCTTGGCAGTTATCATTGCAATAGGTCACCATCGGTGTGCTCTTGGGATACTTGATGACCGAAGACGCCAGGTCCTTGTCCTTGTCGGGTAAGCTCTTTATTAGTCCTTTGCGAAACTGCTCCTGTTTTTCGTAATACTCTTGGGAGAGAGGGAGCAGGGCCCCCGCGATATGTAGTTGGTCATAGCTCTGCTTTCCGCGCGCGTCAAAAATAACTAATTTATTTTCACGTTTGCGCAACTCAGAAAGATCCTTCATAGAGATGAGCTCTTCAGGATACAAACCGTGTTTGAGCGTCTTTTTGGAAGATGACAATGCAGTAGGGTTCGTTGTTGTTTCGGCAAACGAGAAAGGTATGCCCAAACACAATCCGATACAAAAAAAAGCAAAAAAAGTCGTCGCCACCGGCCAAAAAATAATAGTGAACCGCGCCGTGCACCGCATCAGCTTAAGGCTTTCTTTATTCCCGCAACAAAATATACGATGACGCCTACGAGCGGCAAAAGTACCACATGAGTTAAATTTTAAGTCCTTTGACACTCTTTTTAAATAAACTTTCAATTTTATCCACGCTACCGCCGGGGTCCGTCACCAGACCCTGCACCAGGCCTTGCGTCTGTCCGGATAGAAGCTTGGAAGTAACGTATTGTTTGTCGACGGCGATCTTGACCTGCGGGATCTGTCCCTCAAGCGCGACCGGAATAACGATCTGCTTACCATTGTTATAAAGCACCTCAAGCGGGCTGAACGCACCGGCCAAGGCCTTGGATATCTCCTGGCTCAAGATCAGATTAGCCCGTCCACCCAGCCGGCGATCCATTCCCACTTGTCCGGAACCGTTCAGCAAGGCAAAATCAGTGTCAACCTGTATCGAGTCAAAGATAAAAGTCCCGCCCACAATATTGGCGGTCACATCCAGCGGTTTAAGCAGAGTACTTTTCTCCTCCAGACGCTTCTGGTACATCTGTGGAAAATTGGCCTTAAACGCGCTTTCGGCACCGGGGATCACCGAGATCTTATTAATGACGTCAGTGAGCACGTTGTAGTTCAGTAGCACGCCGTCATTTATCGTAAGCCTTGTCCGGCCGTTAAGACTGGACGATATACTCTGCCAAGACAAGCCTGTGCCCTGAGCGTCCAATTCAATATTGGCGTGGCCACTCAATTGAGGCGCATTTGGATTGGCCGCCTTCACAAACTCCCCTATCGGCAAATTCTGCAGAATGCCTTTGATATTAACAATCGGCGCGGCTTTGAGCCCGGTCGCCAACGCTTCCATTTTCAGATTGGCACCGCTAAAATCCGCAGTCAGGTGATCCAGCTGAGCCTGATCATTGCCCACGACCGCAACCGCGTCTATATGTTCAATCGGGCCGTTCATCGAGGCTAGAACCACACGCCCGTTCTGAAAAGTGATCTTCCCCTTTGCCGAAGCGATAGAGGCAGGGTCCAGGCTCAAGTGATCAAATTGTATTGATAGATCGCCGCTCGGGTTTTCTTTGAGGCCAGCCGCAGCTAGCCCGGGAAACATTGACTCTATTTTACGAATATCCAGATCGCTTAAGCTGGTCTGCACCGTCAATCCTTCGAGAACGGTCGCTATGCCATTAGCAGGTAACTGAGCACGCCCCTTGGCCTTGAGATTCTGTTTGCCGCTAAGGATCTGCGCTAAGATCTGGAAAGAGGCCTTGCCCCCGGCAATGTCCGCAATCAAATCAATATTTTCGACCGGCAAAGCAGGCTGCCTGAGAGAAAACTTTCCTTGTTTGAATTCAATTTTCCCCTTTAACGTCGAAAGTGCGTCCGCGCCTAAGTTCACGCGGTCAATGACCGCCGTCAAAACTCCCCCAAAGGGACCGATGACAGCAGATTTGCCCAGCGCAGGGCAAGCACGCGCCAATGCCTCTACATCCAGCTCCGAAAGATTGACCTCCGCCCGGACAGACTCTAAAGATCCGGCGCTTGAGGAACCCGGCAGAAGTGCTTTGCCTGAGAGCTTAATGTTCTGCTTAGAGCTAAGAAAGGACAGCGCCACCTCAAACTCAAATGGCTTTGATAGAGAAAAGTTTTTTACGGCGAGATCCAGATCCCTGGTCTCCATCTTGCTGGGAGAAGAAAGCGCCAGATCTTCAAATACAATATTCCCATCGCGGACAGCGATAGAATCGACGGATAACAATAAAGCGTGGCTTGCCGGAATAGCCGCCAAGTCTTGAGAGCCGGATGCCGAAGCAACTTGTTGTTTGGACATCTCAATTCCGCCGACTAGAATACTGCCATCCGCCTTACGTACGATCCGTACGGAAGGCTTGCTCAGTAAGATCGACGCGATCTGAATATTTTTTTGAAGAAGAGGCAGGATCCTCATATTAGCGCTAGCGGAGGCAAGCTGGATGCCAACAGCCGAATTGATATCCGTACCCGAATAAACTTTCAGGCCCAAGACTTCCAGTGCAACACCGTTATTCCATTTAAGGCTCACCTTATCAATTTCAACGGGTCTGCCTAACGCCTTGGTGAGATTTTCGGTGATGAGGCCTTTATAGCGATTCGCATCAAAAGTGGCAAAGAAAATACCGCCTGCCGCGGCGATTAAAATAACAAGTACAAGAAGAACGATCAATATCTTTTTCATCAGCATCTCCCAAAATATTAAAGCCAGGCCCCCTCAAGGAGGCCTGGCTTCAACATTACAATATTACTTACTTAACTTCAATAACCGCCAATGGTTCAGCATTGACCGTGGCCACAAAAGAGCTGGTTGCCGTACCGCAATCGCTGCCGGAACCGTCCTTGACCGTCAATACCACTCGGTATGAACCTTGCTTCTCATACACATGAGTAGCCTGAGCAGTATCTGCTGTCCCGCCATCACCGAAATCCCAATGATAGCTGAGCGGGCTCCCATCGGCTGAAGAAGACTTCGAGCCGTCAAACTGGGAAGTTTTCCCTACGCAGCAAACGAGGTTTTGGCCCGCATCCGCGATAGGAGTACCGGAAACCTTGACCGAAGTCCTGGCAGTCGCGATGGAGCAGGGAAGACCCTGGCCATTGTCAGCTGTCACAGTCACGGTATAGTTACCGGGCTTGTCATAAGCATGGCTGGCACTAGAACCGCCCGACCATGTTGCGCCATCACCGAAATCCCAAGCAAGCTTGGAAGCTCCGGCAACCTGGGCATTAAATGAAGCTCCGCGGCCAACACAAACCGCTTCGGCACCCGATAGGCCCAAGGTCACTTTTTCACCGATAGTTGCAACGCCTGAACCGGCCGCAGTAGAGCAAGAAGTAGCCTTTCCGTCATCAACCACCAGGCTGACACGGTAATTGCCGGCTTTCTCATACGCATGGGTAACCTTTTGGCCTTCGCCGGTGGAACCATCACCAAAATTCCACTGATACTTCAGCGGTCCAGATCCGGTAGAGCCGGAACCGTCAAAAGTTACTGAATCGCCCACGCAGGCTGTAACATCCTTGACCACAGCGGTTGGGGGGAAATTGGCGCTAACTTTAGTATTTGTGACACCGGTATCGCAAACCATGCCCGAGCTGTCTTTAACAGTCAGGGTCACATTGTAATCGCCGGCCTTTTCGTAGCAGTGCTGAACAACCGCTTGGTCGCTAGTCGTTCCATCACCAAAGCTCCAAAGGTAGCTCAGTTGTTGTCTGTCAGGATCGTTGGAACGGGTTCCGTCAAAGGTAAAGCAATTGCACTTGCCGGTCTCAATTCGAGGAGCCGATGGAGTCACCCTAGAGCCGTAATCAAAAGGCCCTGTAAAAGACTGCTGACCGGGCTTCTTGTAGAGATGGCCTTCGTCTCCGTGATAGCTCTTATCCGTATATCCCGCCCAT
>CAZAPB010000087.1:0-6545 GCA_964486835.1 uncultured Planctomycetia bacterium | reverse complement strand
CCGAGGCTGTGATATTCACGTTACCTGTAAACCCAGTAAATTCAGTTGAGGTTGCTATGAACTGGGCCGCCACATCTGATAAAGCACTGGTTAGATTGATATTATTTCCTTTGAGCTCCATCATTGCGCCCTGCTGTTCAAGTTTAAACTCTGCGCCTCGCTGAATGGCGAAAAATGACAAGAGGGCAAGATCACCGGCTGTATCTACATTGGATAGACAAAGCTGGCTTGCTTTATCCCTAAATGCAGCGTTCACCCTAGTTGTATCCATCGCGGCTGATACTTGGTTAAGCGCATCGGACAGTTCTTTGCGGTTTTTTCTTTGGCTCATTTCATAAAGCGTAGAGCTGAATCTAAAAATCTCATCGGGCTTGATATCCGTGATCCTGACATCACCAGCAGACGTCATAGAACCAACAAACGAGGCTAGATCACCGGCTCTTCTGTTGATGTCGGGCATCAGTGTCGGATTTGCTTTTCTGGCATCAGCGGCGATACTTTCAGCCCACTGCACCGTGCATGAACCGCAAAGCGCGTCCATGCTCTCGAAGAGAGGCCTAAAATCATTAGATAGTTTTGTATTGCCATTGCCCCGGAGCGCTAGCATGATATCGGCAAAATATTTGGCTCTCTCACCGATAGTACCAGTATCACCAGCTGTTATGAAATTACCCAGATCATCATTGAATTTCGAGCTGACCGTAATTCCTGATTGTTCAATAATATTCTGCACAGCCGCACGGATTTCAATCTCTCGTTTTGGATTCTCAGTCGTATTGATAGACGGGGCTTCTTGATCCAAAAGACTCGGGGTAGACTTATCAATGCCCGAGACATCTGTGGGGATTGCTCTAATTCCTTGGTTTATTTGGGCCATTTGTGCAAATGTATCAGGGCTCATGACTCTGTCTGCCAAAAATTTCTGCTGTAACAACGCAATGCTCTCATTATCAGTGGCCGTTTTTACCCAATCTTCCATGGTGGGAGACGTATCCCCAGCGTTGGCAATCAACTGCTGGGTAAAGTTGACAAAATCAACATTGATTTTTTCACGCATTTTCTTAGCGTCGGCATCCTTCATAATAGCGGTGCCGGCGAGTATATTCACTGCGTCGGTGATTTTATCCACATCGCCGGTCCTAAGCGCTGTGGTTAACGATTCCAGGTTAAGAACAATACCTTTTTCCTCCGCCAAAGTTGCCAAAGCCGCAAAGGTGCCCGCTCCCGTAGTAGAACTCATTTTCTGCACGGCGGTCCACACCTCTTGAATCGTCATCCCGTTGAGATTATTCTGGCGCGTAGGACCGCCCAAGATGCTCAATGCCAGCGAAATATCCGCGAATTGAGTACGAATAATTGAAGCGTTGTAGGCCCACAAGATTGCTTGCTGATGCAAACCGATAAAATTGGCGTTGGTTTTTGTTTCAGCGGCGATAAGATCGGCCAGCTTGAGCGTCTGCGCGGCGGTGCTCTGGTCCTGCACTAATTGCATGCCCTTGCTGATGCGACTGCCGATGCCTTTGATCTCATCCTCAGTAAGCTTAGCAGTCGCGGGAGCTGTCTGATGATTGACGCTGGTGAGCATGCCCACTATCCGTGATGACGAAACCTTAAAGTTCCAGTCAGCCCCCAGCTCCATGCGGGCCACGATCGCCTGATTGGCGGCGTTGTTGTCAATACGGGCGGTCTGCTCCCACAAAATCTCGCGGTAATATTCATTGGCTGCTTTTTGATTCTCCTTTACTACATCTCCATCGCTTTTGCCATCCACCCCTTTACGTTGCAGAATTTCCTTCATCTTTGCCATTTGATCGGTGGTCAGCATCTCTCTGACATCGAAGATCATACGAATATCGGCGCCAGTTCTGAGCAAGTTGTCGATCGTACGAGTCAAGCTCTGGGACATCCAAGCCGCGTCCTTAGCCTCGGTAAGGATACGGTAAGGCGTGTACACATTTTGCCAGTTGCTGATCTTGCCCCAGTTACTGCCGGCGCCATTTTCATACAACACGTATATTTTGCCGCTTCGTACTAATGCTTCGGCGCCGCCTTTAGCATCCGATTCCCTCCTAAACTGGTCACCTGTCATTTCCTTTGAGACCATTTCTTCTGCCTTGGCTCTGGCAGTGGACTCATTCTTGTCTGAGCTGTTCAATTTCAAAGATTCGGTGATAATATCCACAAGAAGGCCGCGACGGAGTTTTGCCGTCTCCCCGCGCACAGCTTCGACCATGGTCAGGTGGTTTTCTCTACCTTTATTCGCAACCAACTTGTCATTCTCTATCTTCAATGTCCCGTCTGCGTTAGTTTGATACTGTCTAGTCAACGCATCGACGATCATTACTTTCATCTGGGCGGACACGACGGCAGTTTTCAATCCTTCAACAGCACCGACTAGACCAGAAAGCCCGACAAGATCCATGCGAATATCTCTTAAGCCAGCATTCATTACCACTTCTCCATTATTATCCCTACGGCTGTCTATGAGACTTCCACCCGTTCGCTCAAGAGTACTTATTGGCATTTCAGAACGGTCGGTATAACGATACAAGGCCTGGAACCCGACAGCCGCCAACGTCTTCATGGATCCCTCCGGAGTGCCGGTCAAAGCAAAAATACGCAGGCCGCCCTGCGATGTCAATTCAAGATAGTGAAGGGCTTGAGCCATATCAATCGACTTGGAGAGGCGCACTTCCCTGTAAGTGTTGTATACCTCGCGAATATTGATGTATCCACCTTGAGAATGAACCGCAGGCGCTTCGAAGGACGCGCCCTGCTCCGCCTTGGCACGAAGCTCGGCTTCATGTTTAGCGTAGATTATAAGATTTAGCCTGCCATCTTGGAACTTGGTATTGGAGAACTTTTCTGTGTCACTGCTCTTCTTGCCCTGCCGAGTGACATAATCCATGAACCCATCTGGATTTAGCACTGCAACTGTGTCGGCGTTAACCCCCTGCGGAAGGGTTTCAATCGTATCTTGAATAATAAGCCTTAAATACGCCTCATCGAGCCCAAGATCTTTTAATTGATCTTTGAACTCAGTAAAAAGGTTGCTTTCAATAGCTTCTTTTGCGGATATTTTTGTCGCTGGGTTGGTCTCGCGGAAAGCCTGACTGAAACCACCTCTGGCGTCGGACGCCTTATCACCACCTTTTTCAACAAACGGCATTAATTCGGGCTCTCCTTTCAGCTCAGCCGCTTTCATCTCTGCAAGCCGCTGGGTCACAACCATATCAAAAGCTCTCATGGCAATTTTAAGTTCAAGCTCGACCTCACTTACATCCCGCCTACCCATAACCGTCCGCATAGCACTCGCGTATCGATTGGTGACATGGCTCAAAATAAGCGGTACCTGGGTCAATACAGCATGAGCCTCATCGATAAAAAGGTGCGAAAATTTATGCACAGCCAGACCGCCGCGTGATATCTCCTGAAGAAGTGCCAAGCCTGAAAATGCGACAATGCCGTTGGGAATATCCCTTGAGGAACTATTCTCCATGCCCTCGTCAATGGTTGTATAAAGATCATCCCGATAATTTTCTTTCTTTAACCGCTCAGATAAGATCTCAAGAAATATTGTCTTCTCAAGCTTGGTGCCCATTTCGTCAACAAGGGGTTGCGTCTCCGTCAAGACTCCGATCTTGGTCTCGGCAAATTTGCCTCTTGCCTCCGCGATCACCAATAGGCCGCCAATGGCAGCAAAATAGACAGCGGTTTTTCCGGTAGCCTGCGCCAATTGCATGGCCAGTCTGGAAAGCTCAGCGCTGACGCCCCCTCCAGCCAAAGCAATGTCAAGAATATCAACCAAAGCCCTAACCTGGGCTCTAAAAGCTGTGCCGGTATCAAATGCTTGTAGTTTTAGCTCCGGCCTTGCTTCACGCAATCTGGTATATTTCTGGGCAAATACCGCCAGCCAATCAATGGCAAGACGTTCCGTAAGGTCTCTTCTAGCTGTCTTTCTAGCGGGCGCCTCGACATCATCGCCTGGCTTGATTCTCTCATAACCTGCATCGCTTAGTTCCGAGGCATCTACCCGAGGGATATCAACTTCTTCGCCTCTAACCAGCTTCTCTATTTTTTGGATCCCCGCTTCAAGTTTGGACCCTAACGGTATATTTGGAGAATCAACTATATCCATATCGGCAACAGGAGCGTCGGGAACCGTTCTTTGCCTATGCGCTGCATTGCTATCAATTCGCTGTGTTAAATTTTCTTTTTTGTAATCTAGTCTATGCAAGACTGCCTTGTGCACCATCTCTACTTGCCCGGTATCCAATCGAAGGGTGAGGCCTTGAGCTGTTGTATAGTCAGCATAGGGCGCTGTGGTAGCGCCCCGCATGGTATTATTCAGTATTTCAACTCCTAGCATTGCCATCGCCTGCACCATCGCAGACTTATCCTTCATCAAAATATCTGAAAGCAGTATGGCGGCATCTACATAATAATTATATTCCTGCACGCCTTTATTAAAAATTGTAGTCTCGCCATTCGCATTGGTAAGGAAATATCCCTGGGTAGCATCCCACCCGAAACCGTGCCCCCTCTCAAATTCAAGACGCAGATTCGCCTCAATGGCTTTCTGCACTTTTTGCAGGCTCTCACCCAAGCCTTGGCGCTGGGCTATCTCGATCATCGCTATCATCTGCGCGGTCTCATTGGCAAGATTTGCCTGGATGATCTTGCGCAATAGATTATTGAGCGTGCCCTGGGTGGCTGTATCACCCTTGGCCTGCTCGGCAATAGCGGTGATCGTCTGCACATCTCCGCCGGAAACAAGGCTATCAACAACTGCTTCAATAGCCGCCTGGCGGCCCGCGGCCGTGCCATGGACCTCGATAGACCGTATACAAGCCCCGGCCGCGCCGACATGATCTCCGGCCGCGGACTTCTGGCGAGCTTCGTTCAAATAATGGACAGATACTTGGTTGACCGCGTTACGTACCTCCGCCCCGCCAAAAAAAGCCTCGACGTCGGCCAGGCTCTGACCTTTAGCCAGCAGTGCCTTATAGACTGAGGTCAGAATAGCAAACTTGGCGGCCATATCCAGAGCGGTGAGCCCGCCCCATTGAATGCCCTTTTCACCGAGAAGCGCTGTAAGAGATTGTTTGATGCGATCGACTACGGAAACCTCGGCGGCAAAATTCATATCGGCCAATTTCGATAGCGCGGTAGCTAAGTGATCGGCGATCTTATCATTTAAGGCTGACATCGCCGCCACATTGGCCTCACCGGTCGCCGCAAGCTGAAGCGAGGCAGTAAGCGCATCTGACAGACCTTTGACAACCTCCGCGATTTTGTCAGCTTGAGCCTTGGTCAAGGATTCAAGAATAGCACCCGCTTTCCCTACCACCACATCCAGGGTATTCGTTGCTCTGGCAACGACCGATTGAATGTGATCCATGTCCTCATCTCGAACTTCAGAGCCGACTTGAGTTCTAAGCAGAGCGATCGTCGCGGTCAATGATGCCACAGCGTCTTTTAAGCCTGACAAGGCCTCTCTAAACTTCTCCGCATTATTGATTAATAGAGTGCCAGCATTGACCTTATCGATAATAGTGTCATAGAAGCGATCGATAGCCTCAAGGTTCATACGAGCCGCCGCCGCGATAGCCCCGGCACCTATAATCTGAACCGTGGACTGAAGAGCGCCGGTAAGCTTGAGAAGCGTCTGGCCAACAGACTCCATAGATTTAGTATTAATAATCAAATTGGCCATATTGTTTATAAGCTCATTGTCAGTCAATCGGACAAGCTCAGTGACCTTCTCTGCCGCGTTCTTAAGATTTTGCGGGATAGCGCCATTCATGCAGAGCGAGCGAGCGATATCCAGAGCCTTGCCCATGTTTTGCGCCGACTCGGCCATATTGGCATAAGTCTCAAGCGTCGCGTTTTTCATAATATCGGCAAAGTTTGCTACAAGGTGCTGGGCGACGTTGTCAACAGCATCTGAGATCTTGAGTACAGCGACTGCCATTTCCGCCGCTGTCGTGGCCGCAAACTGCATCGCCTTGCCAAGCTCAGCTATCAGACCGGTCAAGACTTGAGCTTTCTGTGCGGTTGCAGAATCCGCGCCGATAAGCTGCATCATATTCGCATTGGTGATCTGGTCAAGCTTGGCGACGGACATTCTGTAAAGCTCCGCTTTAGTGGCGACCAGACCCGCGCTGTCGGCTATATGCTTTACATTTTCAATTGACTCGCGTAAACCGGTAAGCATCTGAGTAAATGCCTTCATCTGGGCTTCATTCATCAATGAAATATTGGCATTCTGGAGCATGCTGACAACATCACCGGCAGACCGCAACACCATACCCGCTAAATTTTGCCAATCAGTACTATTGTAAAGGCTATCATTGTCCAGGCTCTTGGCTTGGCGGATCATCTCAGAAAAACCCTTTAATAGATCTACCTTATCCTGGCCGGACATCGACCCCTTCATCGCTTCGGTCAAAAGCTTGCCCGCGCCGTTAAAACCATCGACGAGTTCACAAAGGGCCGCTCCGCGCTCACTTCCGAGCGCTTCACTACGGATGGCTCGGGCAAGA
>CAZAPB010000086.1:0-6577 GCA_964486835.1 uncultured Planctomycetia bacterium | reverse complement strand
ATTGTCTTTTAAGCGTCCCAATAAATAAGTGGTAGCATCACGGGCTATTTCAAATAGAGGCACCCGCACGGTTGTCAGCGGAGGGTCCATGTATTTCGAGCCCCGCTCATCGTCATAGCCCATCACGGATATGTCGCCGGGACAGTCAATGCCCATTTGCTTCAATTTTTCCATCACCCCGGTCGCCATGTAATCGTTCAGACAAAAAATAGCCGTTGCCCCGGGATTGGCGGATAGAAACTTTTCTGTCACTTCGGCGGCCATATCCTTTCTATAGTCGGCTCTTAATATCCAGGCGGAGTCCATACCGACCCCCGCGGCTTCCATCGATCTTTTAAACCCTTTGAGCCTTATCTGGCTGTCGCTGGACCAGGCAGGACCCGTCATGACGGCAATTTTCCGGTGCCCCCTAGAAAGAAGATACTCGGCCCCGATACGGCCTCCCATTTCGTTGTCAGCGCTCATAAAACTGGCCTTGGTTTTACGGGCCGGATCCGTGATAAATACACTGGGTATCCTTACTTTCTCAAGCGCTGCCGCCTCCGAAAAATACATCGGCCATTGTGTGACGATCAGGCCGTCGATACCTTCGCAATTTTTAAAATTATAATCATCCCACTTGGGCATGCCCGGCTTGAACATGATCATCTTGAAAGAAAAATCCGACATAAGGACCGCGTCGGAAACACCGCTTAAAATCTTCGAATAATAATCGCTAAAAAAAATGGCCGGCAGGTGAGGGATGATCACGCCTACCGTTTTAAAACTTTTTTTGGTCAAATGCTTTGCCGAAAAATCGGGTGTATAGTTGTGTTTCTTGATCACCTTTTCGATGCGGTTGAGCGTGTCGGGGGCGACTTTGGAACGCATCTCGGCATTGATCGCACGGCTGATCGTCGCGATCGAAACTTTGGCTTCTTTGGCAATATCGTAAATCGTGGTCATGGCATCCTCAGCTGCTCTTTGCTCATGTAAGCGCTTTCATTCCAAATTTACACAATAAAAAACTAAATGTCAAGGGCGACGGCAAAAATATTAGTGTACTAACTTTGGACCCCAATTAGGGGACCGGTGAACATCTTCCCTTGTTGATTTCCATTGCCGCCTTTGCATTATCCCAAATATTGCGTTAGAACGTGAGAACAAAGCCGCAAGAGCTTGGCGCAGATAAGCTTGAAGAAAATCAATGGCGCACCTTTTCCGCCACAATGCCTGTCGGATCCATTCAAAGATCGCGCATTGTGGACAGATCCGCCGCGATCTTTGGCGGAAGGCGCGTGGAGATTTTCTCCCGCCACAAGACGCTGTCGGGTCCGTCCACAAAGCGTTTTCTGGACGGGTCCGCCGACGCTTTGTGGCGGAGAAACCTTAGACGCACCAAGATGTCGCGGCGACTTCCACGGGCTAACGCAATATTTGGGTTTGATTCTTTCATGGCTGCCATTGGCGCCATCTAATGCCGAAAGCGCGCGCAGAACACCTGTGGTCAAGGCATTGAAAAATGGGCGGCCTCTGTCGTGAATATAGCGACCGAGAGAGCCGCGCTATCGAACCCGAGTACGATTTTTGATATTGCCGGTATTAGGCACGCGTGGCTTCCAGGATCAAGGAATGGGCCAAGGCGCCCCATTCCCCTCTTATCTTCTGATAGTCAGCTCTTGCTTTTTCAAGGCCTTGCACCATTTCGGCTTTTATTTCGCCGGGAACGCCGGCGATCGCCGTTGACAGGGCCGTCTGGTACGACTTCGCGCTCTTCTCCCAGGCCAAAAGACGATTGATCAGTAAAGTATAATGAGCTTCCAGCACCTCTTTCATTTTGATCGCTCGGCTTTTGTCGCTCATTCTTTCAAGCTTTTCGTTCAAAGCCTGTTTTTCCGCATGGAGTTTTGCCTGAGAAATACTAAAATTTGACACTTTTTGAAGATTACGCACCAGCCCAAGACGAGCCAATAGAACGATCAGCCACTTGCTGGGGTCCCAATGGTACCATTTCACGCCGTTGCGGTAATCCGTCGGAAAATGATGGTGAAAATTGTGATAGCCTTCCCCATAAGTGATCAATGCCGCCGCCCAATTATCCTTGGCGGATGAGTGAATATCATAAGTAGATTTTCCGAACTTGTGGCAGATCGAATTGATGGAAAAAGTAGAGTGGTAAACAAGCGTCAGCCTCAGGCAAACTGCCAATATAAAAGCACCCAAAGCGTGTCCCGTCAACGCGCCTATTAGTACAGGCAGTAGAATGCCCGCCACGAACCCCCAGGCGACATAATGGTGGTGTTGATGCATGGCCAGCTTGTCCTTCAAAAGGTCCTTCGCGTTGGTATAGTCGGGGATCTGCTTCCACAGCGTCATCCAGCCAATATGAGCGTACCAAAAACCCTTCTTGATAGAGTAGGGGTCCTTATCCGTATCGACGTAGCGGTGATGATCACGATGGCCTGAGGACCATGTCAACGCCGATTGCTCAACAGCCGCCGCCCCGAAAAAAAGGATAAAAAACTGGACGATCTTGTGCGCTTTGAACGTCGCGTGTGCGTAAAGTCTATGATAACCGGCCGAGATGCTTAAGCCCGTAACCACAAAATAAAATAAAAAAAGAATTACCTCGGGCAATGAGACCCCAAAATAGTAAATATACAAAGGCGTCCCTATCACGGCAATCGCCGTTGTCACGGTAAAAAAATAGATGATCGGCCAAAAATTCTGCTTCACCATCCGTGTGCCTACGCTCATAGCCTATCTCCTGATCGTGTTTCCGATAATTGACGCTCTGTTATGTATAAATCATACCTAAACATGTTATTTTACCTCAAAATAGTATTTTTATAAACCAAAAAATTGGGGGCTTACCTTCACACAATTCGGAAGACCAGAGGACGAACTTTTTTCATTTACGCGCTTCAAATTTTAGATAAATTGGAGCCGTGGGTTAAACAGCCGGAGCAAGAATTCACCGCTTAAGCGTCTTTTCCACAATTTCAAGGAATGTGCGCTGCGCCTTGCCCAAAGGCGCGCTAAGTCGCCAGATCACGCCGATCTTTCGCGTCGGCCGCTCATCCGGCGCGATCGAAATGAATTCAAGTCCCGTTCTTGACGATTTATTCACGGCCATCATAGGAACAAAGGTAATACCCTCCCCTAATTCAGCCAGAGCCATGACAGACTCCAGACTGCTTCCCTGAAAACTCACCTGCGGATCCTGCCGCGTGATCTTGCAGAAATCCATCGACTGCTGCCCAAAACAATGTCCTTCCTGAAGGATCAATAGTCTTTCTTTAAGAAGATCGGCCCTTCGAACGGTCTTCCTGCCGGCAAGGCGATGGGTTTTGGCCACGGCGACAAAAAAGGGTTCTGTGCACAGGGTTATGGCGGAAATCCCTCTGTCCTCCACCGGCAAGGCCAGGATACCCATATCCAGTTTGCCTGACTTTAGATCCTCCACCAAAACCGATGTCGTTTCCTCATACAGCTCTACTTTGATCCTGGGCGCGTTCTTCGCCAAGGATGTCAGCACCTCCGGCATCAGATAAGAGCAAATACTCGGGATCACACCCAAACGTATTGTGCCGGTGACAACCCCCTCTTGCTCTTGCAGGTCCTTGATACCTTTTTGCAGGGTATCCAGTACCGAGATCGCGTAAGGAACGAACTTCCGTCCCTGAGGCGTCAATCGTACATTTTTGGGCGCTCTCTCAAAAAGGGGCGCGCCCAACTCGTTCTCCAGCTTCTTGAGCTGTTGGCTCAGCGTCGGCTGGGAGACATTCACTTTTTGGGAGGCCTTCAGGAAATGGAGTTCTTGGGAAAGAGCGACCACATAGCGTAATTGTTGTATATCCATGATAGTTAATACCTATTGAAATGATAATTATAATCGATTGGAACTATTATATGAGGAGAGCTATCATTGAATCAACGAATAATTTACACCCAACAAAGGAGATCCATCATGATAGCCGTAGGAGATAATTTCCCAGAGTTCAACCTGAAAGCCACCGTTTCTAATGATATTAAGAGCGCGTTTAAGGATATCAAGCGCGATATTTATAAAGGAAAATGGCTGGTGGTGTTTTTTTGGCCGAAAGATTTCACTTTCGTGTGCCCCACCGAGATCGAAGCGTTTGGTAAAATGGACAAAGACTTTAAGGACCGCGACGCTCAGGTCCTTGGGTGCAGCATCGACAGTGAATTTGTGCATCTAGCGTGGCGCAAGGACAAGAAGGAGCTTCAGACCCTTCCCTTTCCGATGCTAGCCGACGTCAAACGCGAGCTTTCCGCAGCGCTTGGCATCCTGGATAAAAATGCGGGTGTTTCTCAACGTGCGACCTTTATCGTAGACCCTCAAGGGGTCATACGTTTTATCATGGTCACAGACCTTAACGTCGGGCGTAACCCGCAGGAAGTGCTGCGTGTATTGGACGCTCTTCAAACCGACGAGCTTTGCCCGTGTAATTGGAAAAAGGGCGAGGAAACACTGGTTGTCGCTTGATCAATAAAAGGAGGGGGCAATAATGAATGTATCGGCTGTTACCAAGCTTGAGGATGTTCCTGACTATGCCAAGGATACCAAGATCAACGCTATCAACGTGTTGACACCTGAAGGCGCGCCGGGCCTGACTCAAGAGCAGATTGATGGGATCGCTCTTGCGTCAGCCTACGCGTCGAAAGTGCCGCAAGCGGCCCGTTGGGCCCACGCCAGAGCCCAGGACCGCCTGTCAGCGGAACGTATTGAGGCGGCAAAGGCTGCCGCGTCAATCATGGGGATGAACAATGTGTATTACCGCTTTCTGCACCTGGTTGAAGATGCAGATTACAAACTCTTCCCGGCCAAACTGCGAATGACGGTGATCGGAAATCCCGGGATCGATAAAAATGAGTTTGAGCTATACGCCTTGGCGGTTTCCGCGATCAACGGATGCGGTTTTTGCGTGGCCTCGCACGCCAAAAAACTCACACTTGGCACGCTCGAGAAGCAGACTGTTCAATCCGCCGCGCGTATCGCGGCGGTCGTCTCGGCGGTCGCTCAGACATTTTTCATCGAAAACATGGGTTCTTAAAAAATAAAGGAGAGTTATGTCCAAACACACAGCGGTTCCTATTGACATTGGTATTAACGAAATTGACAGAAAAAAAATAGCCGAGGGGCTTTCCAGGCTGCTAGCCGATACTTATACACTCTATCTTAAAACACATAATTTCCACTGGAACGTGACGGGGCCAATGTTCCAGACACTGCACTTGATGTTCGAGCAGCATTACAACGAACTTTGGACCGCGACAGACCTTATCGCTGAGAGAATTCGCTCATTGGGTTTCGCGGCTCCAGGAACTTATGCCGAATTCATCGCGCTTGGTTCCATCAAAGAAGAGAAAGGGCCTGTCGAAGCCACTGACATGATCCGCTCTTTGGTCGCGGGGCACCAAGCAGTGATCCGTACATCTCGGGCGGTATTTCCAGTCGGCGAAAAAGCTCATGACCAGGTCACGTTGGACCTTCTAACGCAGCGGATGCAGATCCATGAAAAAACAGCTTGGATGCTGAGGAGTCTTCTAGGTTAATTAATTTTTACTGTATCTCTACCGGCATGTCAGCGCTGACCAGGTCAAAAAGCTCGGCCACGTCCTTGTTCTTCATGCGGATGCATCCGTGCGAAGCGGGCCTGCCGATAAGTCCTTCGTCGGGGGTGCCGTGAATATAAATACAACGTTTCATCGAGTCAACCCGTCCTCCGCGGTTGACTCCCGGCTCGAGACCCTCCAGCCATAAAATGCGTGTGGTCACATAATCGCCGGGCACCGGCGTGAGGGTCCGATTGGGCGGGATGATCTTATGAGTATTCTTTCTATCTTTGAATATCGTCCCTAGCGGAGCCCCGCCCCCGATCTTTTTGGCGATCCGGTGACGGCCTGTCGGCGTCTGATTACTCCCCTCAACATTGCCCACGCCATACTTGGAAGTGGAAACCGGATAAGTTTTAACCACCTTCTTTCCTTTTACCAGATAAAGCTTCTGTTCTTTGACCGATACGCTTATCCAAACGGTTTGGTCGGAGAAAGAGAACCCGCAGAGGAAAATAAAGATAAGACCAAGAATGATAAAAAAATTGAATCCTTTCGGTCTTGAGAAATCAGCAACTTTCTTTGTCATTAATTCTGACCGCGAAAGGTCTTCATCCCGCCGGAAATGTTCCTGGCGTCAAAACCATTGGAACGTAGCGCGCGCGTGGCATAATACGCTCTCTGCCCCACGCCGCAATAAACGTAAATCGTTCGGTCCGGGGGAAGTGTTTTCATCTGGGACCTGATCTTATGGAGAGGGATATTTACCGCTCCTGGAAGGCCGTCCTTTTGATATTCTTCAGGATTACGGACATCTAACAGATAATCTTTTTTGATATCAATATGGTCCCACTGCGCCAAAGGGGCGTTGCCTTTAAGTGAATTGGCCGCGATCATACCGGCGACATTCACCGGATCTTTGGCCGCGCCAAACTGCGGCGCGTAGCAAAGCTCAGCCTCTTCGAGGTCATAAACGGTCGCTTTCATCTGAATGGCCATCGCGATCACGTCGATGCGT
>CAZAPB010000085.1:0-6769 GCA_964486835.1 uncultured Planctomycetia bacterium | reverse complement strand
TTTTAGGCCAGTAGCTCCAATTGGTAGAGCGGCGGTCTCCAAAACCGCTTGTTGGGGGTTCGAGTCCCTCCTGGCCTGGGTATCATAGCTAGTGTAAGAGTCGGTTTATATAAGGAAGCATGAATAGAATAGTTAATTTCTTTCGCGAAGTAAAGGCCGAGATGCAAAAAGTAACGTGGCCTACCCGGGAGGAACTGATGGGGTCGACAGGTGTCGTTTTGACAACCATGTTGATCTTATCGACGTTTATCGGTATATCCGATTTCGTATTCGCGAACGCGTTGAAGTTGATATTAAGGTAAATGCAGAGTATGCCGAAACAATGGTATGTGATCCATACGCAGACGGGACGGGAAGAGAGGGTTAAGACCACTCTTCAGAACAGAGCCCAGCAGGCCAATATGCAAGAGAGGATCACCCAAGTATTGATCCCGACAGAAAAGGTTTCGGAAGTCAAGGCCGGTAAAAAAAAGATAACCACGCGTAAATTTTTCCCTGGGTATGTGTTGGTTGAGATGGAGATGGCCGATGATACGTGGTATCTGGTCAAGAATACTCCCGGCGTAAGCGGGTTTATCGGTTCAGGGAAGAAACCACTGGCATTGAAAGATAGCGAAGTCGCGGGGATCATCAAGCAGGCCGAAGAGAAAAAAGAAAAGCCGACGCCTAAGGTCATATTTGAGAAGGGCGAGAGCGTACGGGTAAAAGAAGGCCCATTTGTCAATTTTAATGGAACGATTGAGGAAGTAAACCCCAATAAGGGCAAGCTCAAGGTGATGGTCGCGATATTCGGACGGACAACACCGGTTGAGCTTGAATACTGGCAGGTAGAAAAAGTTTAAAGGGTTTTAACATCATGGCTAAAAAAATAAAAACCACAATCAAGCTTTACTGTCCTGCTGGCCAGGCTAATCCCGCGCCGCCTGTGGGTCCTGCGTTGGGTCAGCATGGTGTGAACATCATGGATTTTTGTAAACAGTTCAATGATCGTACCCGTGGCAAGGAAGGCCTTATTCTCCCGGCCGTGATTACGGTGTATGAGGATAGAACATTTGATTTTATTATTAAGAGCCCCCCAAGCACAGTGTTGCTTAAACGAGCTTGTGGTGTCGCAAAAGCATCAGGTGAGCCAAATCGTGTCAAGGTGGGCAAGGTGACAACGGCTCAGCTTAAAGAGATCGCAGAAGAAAAGATGAAGGATCTTAACGCCAAGGATATGGATGGCGCTCTTAAGATCATCAAAGGTACCGCCCGTAGCATGGGCATTGAGACTGAGGCATAAATGTCTAATACTGGAACAAAGCGTTCAAAAGAATTATCAAAGCTTACGGAAAAAGGAAAGATTTATTCACTCAAGGAAGCGGTCGGTGTTTTAAAGAGCGGACCTAAGACTAAGTTTGATCAGTCCGTCGACTTGCAGTGCAAACTCGGCGTTGATCTAACCGCTAACGATCAGGCGGTTCGCGGAACGACGGTCCTGCCTCACGGCCAGGGTAAAAATTTACGAGTTATTGTTTTTTGTAAGGATGAGAATGCACGCGCAGCCAAAGAAGCCGGCGCCGACTTTGTGGGCGCTGAAGATTTGATCGAGAAGGTGATGGGCGGTTGGACGGAGTTTGATGTTGCGATTGCGACGCCGATGATGATGAAAGAAGTCGGTAAGTTGGGCAAGGTTCTTGGCCCACGCGGATTAATGCCCTCGCCCAAAGCGGGAACTGTGACGGACAATCCGGTCAAAGCGATCAATGAGGTTAAGGCGGGCCGTGTAGAATTCAAGATGGATAAACAGGCCAATGTGAGTACCTCTATCGGTAAATTATCTTTTAGCGAGCAAAAGCTTATAGAAAACAGCACAGCTTTGATCGAGGCGCTTGTGAAGGCACGCCCAAAATCAGTGAAGGGAACATTTGTTAAGAGCATACATCTCTCAAGCACGATGGGGCCTGGTGTGAAGCTGGATATAAGTAAATTCATCAAAGAGACTGAAACGAACGACTAATGATACAGAGCCATGAAAACAACAGGTTTAAGCCTAGTTTCCAAAGATCTCATCATCAAGCAAATTGAAAGAGAGATTAAGGCCAATCCGGTCTTTTTTGTGACGCAGCATGCGACTGTTTGTGGGAGCAAAATGGATAAGTTGCGGTCTAAACTTCGTCATTCAAAAGCCAAGTACATGGTTGTTAAGAGCCGGTTAGGTCAGAAAGCATTTGAAAAATCCAATTTTAAGGACATGGCCCAAACTTTTAACGGCGCTTGTGGCATCACTTTTACCAGTGGGGATCCTGTGGCACCCTGTAAGGTATTGGTTGATTTTGCCAAAGAAAATGAGGCGTTTAAAATTCAAAGTGGGTATTTTAACGGCCAGATTATCGGCGCAGATCAGATAAAATCGCTGGCTGGCTTACCGTCGCGTGAAGTGCTTCTGGCGAGAGTGGCCGGCGGTATTCAGGCGCCCATATTCGGTTTTGTACAAGTTCTTGCGGGGACCCTGAGAAAAGCGGTTACCGTATTAGATGCTATTGCCAAAAAGAAGGGCAATTCTTAACGTCGACCATAGAGGCTTTTGTAGCCCATTAAAAGTGAGGATAGAATAATGACACAAGCAGTTGAAGCAACACCTAAGATGCAAGAAATCATCAGCTCGATCGAGACGATGAGCGTGCTCGAATTGGCCGGTTTGGTCAAGGCGCTTGAAGAGAAGTTTGGCGTTTCTGCGGCGGCACCAGCAGCGGTGACGGTAGCGGCAGGGGCGGGAGCGGCTCCGGTTGAAGAAAAGACTTCGGTTACAGTGATTTTGAAGAGCGCTGGCGCTAACAAAATCGGTGTGATCAAAGAAATCCGTGCGGTCACCAATTTGGGCCTCAAAGAAGCCAAGGACCTCGTTGATGCGGCTCCAAAGCCGGTCAAGGAAAACGTGCCGATGAAGGATGCCGAAGCGATGAAGAAGACGCTTGAAGCGGCCGGCGCTCAAGTCGAATTTAAATAAATAAAGCAATAAGTATATTTTCCGAGGCCTTATGGCCCCGGAGAGTATTCTTTTTTCTATATTATTTTAACTTTTAATGGCTAATAGAGCCTAAATATAAGCGGGGAAATTATCGCCAATGGATAGACACGACAAGCGCTACAGCTTCGGTAAGATTCCAGAGATCTGCGAAATGCCTCACTTGATAGAGATACAAACCAAGTCGTTCCAAGACTTTCTTCAGTTGGGAGTAGCGAGATCCAAGCGCAAAAATGTCGGTCTTGAAGAAGTCCTCAACGAAGTATTTCCGATTGAAAGTTATGACGGAAATTTCAAGCTTGAATATGTATCCTATAGCTTTGGAAAGCCCAAGTACACATTAGATGAATGCCAGAAAAAGGGGATGACCTATTCAGTTCCCCTGAAGGTCAAAGTACGTCTAAAGAGTGAGAAAGACACCAAGGAACAAGAGATATTTCTTGGGGATATGCCGCTCATGACTGAGACCGGCACCTTTATTGTTAATGGGGACGAGCGTGTAATTGTCAGTCAGCTGCATCGGTCGCCTGGTGTGTCATTCGAAAAAAATCTTCATCCTAACGGCAAGATTCTTCATTCAGCCCGTCTTATCCCGCATCGTGGCGTATGGCTAGAGTTTGAGTTTGATATCAACGACACGCTTTATGCCTATATCGACCGGAAAAAGAAGCTTATCGCCAGCGCTCTTTTGCGCATTTTTGGTTGTGAAACAGATGAGGCGATCATTAAGGCTTTCTGTGGAATAGAGAAGATTGAAGCGATCAATCGCCACAATCCAAAGAATTTGATTGGGCATACATTGGCTCAAGACGTGGTTGATCCGGAGACAAAGTCTTTGCTGGCCGAGCACGGCGCTGAGGTTACCCGTGAATTGCTTACTAAGATAATCGCAGTTGGTATTAAATCGATGGTGATTACCCGCACTCAATCGCCTGAAATTGTCGCCACACTTAAGAAAGACCACACCAAGACAGCCAACGATGCGTACATTGATATTTATCGCAAGCTAAGACCGGGAGACCCTCCTACGGTTGACAGCGCTAAGACGATGGTTGACAGGATATTTTTTGACGCGAAGCGCTATGATTTAGGAGCAGTCGGGCGTTTTGTGATTAATCGCAAATTGGGTGTTAAAGACAGTCTAGAGAATCGCCTTTTGACTAAAGATACCATGGTTGCTGTGATCAAACGTTTGATCGCGATCAAGAACGACGACGGAGATACCGATGATATCGATCACTTGGGCAATCGTCGCGTACGTACAGTTAATGAGCTTTTACAGTCACAATTTCGTATTGGATTAGCCAGGCTTGAGCGATCTGCCAAAGAGCGGATGGGCATTTATGATCTTCAGAACATGATGCCTCACAATTTGATCAATTCCAAACTGATATCCAGTGTTATCCGTGATTTCTTTGGACGCAGTCAGCTTTCGCAGTTTATGGACCAGACTAATCCTCTGGCAGAAATGACGCACAAACGGCGTCTTTCAGCGCTCGGGCCCGGAGGTTTGTCACGGGAGCGCGCCGGTTTCGAGGTTCGCGACGTGCACCACTCGCATTATGGCCGTATTTGTCCTATTGAAACGCCGGAAGGTCCAAATATTGGTCTTATCGCTTCGTTAAGTACGCATGCGCGTATTAATGAATTTGGATTTATTGAGACACCTTACCGCAAGGTAGAGGGCGGCCGGGTGACGGAAAAGATTGAATATCTGTCCGCTGACTTAGAAGATAATTTTATTATTGCTCAGGCGAATGCCAAAATTGATAAGAATGGTCATTTTCAGGACGACCGTGTTTCTTGTCGCCGCAAGGGTGATTTTCCGTTCACGCCGCCCAAGGATATCCAGTATATGGATATTTCTCCGAAGCAGTTGGTGAGTATAGCCGCGGGTTTGATACCTTTCTTAGAGCATGATGACGCTAACCGTGCGCTCATGGGCTCCAACATGCAGCGCCAGGCAGTTTCTCTTCTTATCACGGAAGCTCCACTTGTGGGGACGGGGCTTGAGTACCGTACTGCTAAAGATTCCGGTGCCGTGGTTGTTGCTCGTGAAGAAGGCAAAGTGACGGCGGTCCAGGGTGATGAGATTACGGTTAGCGGTACACATTATCCTTTAAGGAAGTTCATGCGTTCTAACGCCAGCACCTGTGTGAATCAGAGGCCTATTGTTAAGCTTGGCGATAAAGTGAGAGCAGGCCAGGTTATCGCTGATGGAGCGGCTACTAAGGACGGCGAGCTGGCTCTTGGACGAAACGTTCTGGTTGCATTCATGCCATGGAGAGGTTACAACTTCGAGGACGCGATCCTGCTCAGTGAGAAACTTGTTCGTGATGATGTTTACACATCCGTGCATATCGAAGAGTTTGAGATTGAGTCGCGTGATACCAGGCTCGGCAAGGAAGAGATCACCAATGACATCCCGAATATAGGGGATGAGGCCAGGAAAGACCTGGGCGAGGATGGAATTATTCGCATTGGCGCTGAAGTGGGCCCCGGCGATATCCTTGTGGGAAAAGTCACACCAAAATCAGAGACAGAGTTATCTCCTGAAGAGAAGCTTTTGCGCGCCATTTTCGGTGAGAAAGCCCAAGATGTGCGAGATGCATCTTTGACAGTGCCCCCAGGCGTTGAAGGTATCGTAATTGAGACGAAGATTTTTGCCCGCAAGGGACAGGAGTCTAAGACCAAGGAAGTACGTGCTAAAGAAGCCAAGGAGATCGAGGCGATCAAGGCGCGTTATTCAGAGCTGATCGGCCAGATAGAAAAAGATAAGGCTAATAAACTGATCGGGCTTCTGGAAGACAGAACTCTTTCCGTTGGTTTAAACGATATAGAGACGGGTGGCACACTGATCGGTCGCGGTAAAACAATCCGCAAATCGGATTTATCCAAGCTTTTACGCGCCGATATTGAGAACATTAAGCTTGAAGATGATGATGAAGTCGAGGAACAGGTCAAGCGTCTGGCGAGACTGATGGATGACCAGATCGAAGAGCTTCGGTATGAAGAGGATCGTGAAATTGACCGGGTTAAACGCGGTGACGAGCTTCCACCGGGAGTGCTTAAGCGGGTGAAGGTTTTGGTTGCCAACAAGCGCAAGATCTCGGTCGGAGACAAAATGGCGGGGCGTCACGGAAACAAGGGCATTTTGGCAAAAATTATGCGTAAAGAGGATATGCCGTTCCTTGAAGATGGCACACCGGTAGATATTGTATTAAATCCGCTGGGCGTTCCTTCGCGTATGAATGTTGGGCAGATCCTGGAAACACATTTAGGGTGGGCTGTCAAGACTCTGGGAATGACCATTGCGACGCCGGTGTTCGATGGCGCCAGTGAAGATGAGATTAAGCAGTACATGATCAAGGCTGGATTGCCCGAACATGGCAAGGTGACACTGCGTGACGGCCGTACAGGTGAAAAGTTTGATCAGCAAGTGACCGTGGGGTATATCTATATGCTCAAGCTTGCTCACTTGGTTGATGACAAGATTCATGCCAGGTCTATTGGACCCTACTCGCTTGTTACCCAACAGCCGCTGGGAGGTAAAGCACAATTCGGTGGGCAAAGATTCGGAGAAATGGAAGTCTGGGCGCTGGAAGCTTACGGGGCTGCGTATACGCTTCAGGAGCTTCTGACCGTCAAGAGCGATGATGTGCAGGGCCGTACGCGAATGTACGAGTCTATCGTTAAAGGCGAGAACCAGCTTCAGGCCGATACACCCGAATCATTCAATGTGCTGGTGAAGGAATTGCAGGC
>CAZAPB010000084.1:0-6931 GCA_964486835.1 uncultured Planctomycetia bacterium | reverse complement strand
TGGCGATACCCTTCTCGTCAAGGTAACCGCCAATTCTCAAAGGCGTTGTAACACGATCAAGGAATATATTGACCCGGCGTCTTGAGACCGTCAGCAACTCATACAATGTTTTCCCCTGTTTGTGATGTCTGGGCGCGGCGATGACTTCGGGATGCAGCACATCGTAGGCTGTATTGAATTCCGCGCGCATCCTTTCGCGGTCCCCGTCGGACTTGGCGCGCTGATAGCGTGTGAGCGCCGCTTGCATGGTCTTTAACGTCACCTGGCGGCCGGCCAGCCTGGCGGCATTCTGGCCGCTTGCGACATTGGATAAACCAACAATACGAAGAGCGCCAAGATAAACATAATCGGGTGAAGGGACCCCTATTTTTTCAAAAAGCTTATCCGCCGTTTCCCGCTGATACAACCACTGCGCGTCGTAGCCCATCGATCGGATGGCATAAACCATATTTTGGATTGCCGCTCCGCCATCCTGGTAAACAAATAGTTGTTCACCACGATCTTTCGTCGTTGAGCTATGTTTTGAAACTCCGGATACTTTTCCGGCTCTTTTAAGATTACCTATAGGAATAATAAAGGAATCGGTTACGTGACCGGTCGGCAGGCCAAAATTCCCGCCGATGTCTCGAACGGCTTCTGCCTCGTCCACAATAAAGAATTCCGGAGATTGAAGATTCTTAGCCGTAGGAGCCAACCACGCGGCCCATAACGCTTCCCGAACAACCTCCCGTCCGTCTTGCTCCGGTTCCGGCTGCTTTATTGCATCAGTTCCATTTAGACTGGTTATCACCTGATCATATCCGGCATCCGGAGGCAAAACCCGTTTCAGATCACGTTGATCCGATGAATGCGGATGATCAGAAGACGGTTCGTATTCTGATACATTGACTCTTATAGCCGCACTCAGGATTGCTTCTTCGTTGACCTGACTTTCCGAATATGAACCCCAATACACGCGCTCTTGAATAGGACGCCTTAGGGCGATTGCCGGATCTTTGGATCTATATCCCAAACAGATAATGGCTAAGGGCCTTACCGATCGGCCATCTAACCCCAGGATTTGTTTTACGGTATCCTCCTCAAAGCTACTGATCCACAGCGAATCAACGCCAAAAGATGTCGCGATAAGCAAAATATTTTCGGCGATCTGCCCGGATTGGATCAGGATTTTATTTTGATCAGCGGACAACGCGCTTTCTTTTGCGCATATTACCAAAGAAACCGGCGCATCCTTAGGCTGCGGTTGGTGCCCTGTTTTGATTTTAGTACCCAAATCTTCTTTGATCTTAGGCTCTGTTACCGTAACAATTTCAAAATCACTCTCTCCGATCGGAATAGGCAAGCCTTGAAATATGGAGTTTTGTATTTTTTGCAAAACTGCTTCTGAGACATCCTTCGATCGATCAAAAAGACGCGTGGATCGGCGCGCAAGAAAGATATCTCTGACTGCTAAAACCGGACCCCGTCCGGACTGGCCATTTTGGGACACATTCGCAAGCCTCGCGCTATCAGCGGACCACAGTTGGCCTCTCAAAGATTCTTGCGGTAATGGGGTCAAATCTCTACTTGGATACATATTTTTTTTACCGCTCTGACCACCGCCAAGTTGTGGCCAAGAAGAGATTTGACCCCTTAAGCTTGAATCAGACAGTCTGACCCCACCTTTTATCCGCACCATAACGAGCGGGCCGACAGTATCCTCCCCTGTCTGGAAATCGGGCGATTGACTCATATCATACTCGGTAAATTCCAAATCTGAATCTTCCTCCAGCGCCGTCCGCAACAGCTCCCCTTCGAGTTTCATAAAACCTATCTCACCAGGCCCTGGATTAGGTCGCTCATAAAGACGGATCAGCATAATACCGCCTGGCGACAAATACATCTTCGCCGCCTGGAGCCATGCTCTGATATCGCCTAGGACAACCATATAGTTATTCTGGTTCTCAACAAGCTGGTTGATTATCTGCGGAGCGTTAAAGGTGACAATATGAAAAGAACCGAGCTGAAGTTTTGGACAGTCCTTGGCCAGCGAGCGAATATCGGCGACAAAATAATTTTCTCCTTTTTGAACACCAGGATCCAGCGCAAGCGGCGGCATTGATTCAACCCCGAAGCCCTCAACCTGGGAATATCCCAAATTTTTGAGCCCTGCCGAAAACTTCGGGATAAAAACACCATTTGCGGTCCCAAAATCCAGAAAACGGATTGGCCCAGCTATTGTGTCCGGGTTGAGACCGCATTCGTCAAGTAGCTGTGCAAGAGACACTCGTTGTCCGTTTTTGCCCGCTCGATGACCAAAAGCGGCTCCCCACTCAATACTGTTGAGTGGTTTCCCCGTATAGATACCACTTATCATAAAGGGTTTATTCGGATCCAGGTCCAGATTCGCGAGCCGGGCAGCGGACTCATAGATATACGCTATCCGCTGAGCCAGATTTTCCCTGCTACCGCCAAAATGGTATTCGTCGAGAACCTGCGTAAACCTGTCTCTAGCCGAACCCTTTGCTCCTTTATCATCCCATTTATAATCGTGAGCGATCTCACTCAGTTCAGAAATGGCGAGGCTTTCCCTCGAAGGACCCTGGAGAGCTTCCATCCCCGATCTAATAAGAGCGGTAATATCCCTGGCCTCAGGATCAAGGCTTTCCCCGGAATCGTCTGTTCCGGCGCGAAAATACGAGTTCTCCCTGGATAGCCCATAAAGACTGAACGGATTCCTCGTCTCAGGGCAATCGATAGTTGCCCGCGTTAAATACAGCGCTGTCGCGGCCGCTTGCGTGAGATCAAATTCCCCGTTGTCGTAATGGACACCCAGTTCCCAATCAACCAAAGTCACCCGGCCATCCTTGGTAATAAAAACTTCCTGCGGTTTTAAGTCCCTGTGATAATAACCCCTTTGGTGGAAATCCCCGACGGCGCGGGCGAAAAGTCCCAGGCGCTTTAAATGTTCGGCGCCTCTTCCCTTAAATTTCGATAACTGCGTGCCCGGAGCCTTCTCGGTCACTATATATTCCGCTCCAATCAATTCATTTTGCCATTCCTTGTTTACACCAAGGGGCTTGCCATTTCCAAACAATGAAGTTATGTCTTTGCGCTGGATAACGCCGGTGTTAAAAGCGGTCAAATGAATCGCCAGGGCCGGGTCCTGCCTCATTTTCTCCATCAGAGACTTCTGATATACAGCCCTCCCTTTGGTAAGTGTGCCGGGAAGCGCGATATAGAACTGCAGGCCTTGACGGAAAGCTTGAAGAACAACCCCTTTTAATCTATTTCTGCCTTCCTTGCGCCCACTGAATAAGGAAGGTACCCAAATACCCTCCATGCCCACTTCCTCCCGTGTCATTGGCACACCGTCCGCATCGGCGATAATGGATTTTTCTCCAATTTCAACCTGCTAAAGCCGCATCTGTTCTTGGTTTTCCGTATATAAATCAAACAAGGGGGTTCCCGGCCTTGCGCTCTCGGTAAAGTATCCGATTAATCGCCTGAGCCATTCAGGTGCCGCCAGCCTCGCGCCCTGTCTAAAGGTCGGTTCGATCGATGGCCCCTGGCTTATGGCTCTTATGTCTTGAGGGACAACGCGCGCGTCGCCCCGGTTTTCAATTTCGGCGTCTTCCCCGTTTCTCTGATACCAACGCTCTCTCTGGATCGTCCGCTCTAAGTAATTCGCCGCTTCATTTATTTCACCGCCCGGCGCGATTGAATTCTTAACAGCTTGTGTTTGAACCAGCAGATCTTCCAATATGCGCACATTCCATTCTGGGGCGTGCACACTCCTCATGCGCAGATAGACACCGGGTACTTTGTGGACTTCCTTTGTTTCCGGGTTGTAAGAAGCGACGGTCGTTTGGAATAAAAGCCTCCAACGGTAAACCTGAGGGACATCGCCCTCGCCAAGGACCTCATAATAAAGCTCATCAAAACCTTCGTTGAAGCTAAACCCATTCTCCATACGCCGGATCGAGAATTTTTTTTCGGAGCCATCAGGATTTCTTATCACACCTTTGTAAATATATTCTCCATCCGTCTGCGCGATCTGGTCGGGAACGGGCATCAATTTAGGGGCTTTCGTCAACTTATTGGCCATGAGGATAAATATCGCCGAAGCGGCGATCGCCGGATAAGCGACGGTTTTTGAATATTCCCAAAGACGCGAACGCGAGCTTCTTTCCACTGTCGGCGCGCGAGCTTCCGGCAAAGCTTCCAGCTTTCTCACATTCGCCAGCAGATAGCTGTAAACCAGGGCCGACCCGACCAGTGGATAGACCAGAAAATTAGAGGCAAGGCCTCCGTAGAGGCAGCAAGCCAGTACAAGCACGCCGGTATCCGCCGCCAGAAATGAGATCTGCGGCAAGAAGACCTTAAAGAACGATGGTTTCGAAGACTTCCCTTTCTGGGTCGTCTGAAATGGCACCATCCGGTGCCGGATACCCTTAAAGAAAGAAACAAAGTGAGTCGCCGTAAGAAAACCGCTCAACAGTCCATTGGCTATAAAATAATTGGGCTCTTCGGGTTGAACAAAGAATTTCTTTCCCCAGATCATGCGGGTCACGGTGGGGATCACCCCCAGGCAGAAAACAAAAAGCCCGGCGCTGGGCGCCACAACCGTTCCGGAGAGGATCATTGTATAAAGACCCAATCTCATTGCCGCAGACCGTATTCCCCGGAAATAATAAAGTAGTGAGATCAGATAGAAATTAAAAGTTTTTAGAGAAAAGGACTTCGCCAGTGACGGAAAATAATAAAAAAACAGGTTCATGCAAGTCCAGCCCCAGCGCCCGTCCCTCTTTAAGAAAGAGTCAAAAGTGTCGGGCGTCTCGCCATACGCCACCACTTCATCGGTGTATATCCCTTTTTTGCCATGGGCTTTCATGACCATAGAGATCAGAAAATCTTCGGCGGGATGGACTTGGAAACCGCCCACTTCATACAGATCGCTGGATCTGTAAGTCATATGAGAGCCGATGATAAACGGCATATCAAGTCCCAAATAGATCCTTTCCGTCAGCCCAAAAAATCCCTTCACGTTCTGACTACCCGCTCGGGTAACAAAATTGTCCTCGCGGTTATAATGAGACTCAGGCCCCTGGACGAACGCGACTTCAGGATCACTGAAAAATG
The DNA here is from genome assembly GCA_964486835.1 of uncultured Planctomycetia bacterium. Taxonomy (GTDB): domain Bacteria; phylum Omnitrophota; class Gorgyraeia; order 2-02-FULL-51-18; family 2-02-FULL-51-18; genus CAMDWQ01. Next base: position 1,810 of record CAZAPB010000084.1, on the reverse strand, counting down.
GCAGCACTTTGGTCATAAAGTCCGGCGCCGGCATCTGGTCAAGATCGGTGACGGTCAGGCAATCATAATGGATGCCATTCTTTTGCAGATGGTCAAGCCAGGCGTTGACGTTGCCGGCTTTTTGTCTTTTTTGGAAACGGGTATATTTCGCACCGTCAGGCTCTGTATTGTATTCGGGAATTCCCGCGCGGCTGAAGTGATGCACACGCCGTCCGGCGGGGTCAAGTCTGGCGATAAGACGCTTAACCTCGTCGCTATTGCCTTCGTCCAAAATATAGATCGCGTGCGGATCGGGCACGGCAGCCATCATCGCTTTGATCTTTCTTTCCAAGAGCTCTATAGATTCTGAGGCGGGAACAAACGTAGTGGCCATCGCATAACTCATACCGGGGGAGATAGTTTTATCCAAAAGGACGGATTTTTTCATCAGCGTCCACTGGTATACATTGATCCAATTCCAGGTCTCGGAATAGACATAGATAGACCACGCCAAATAAATGGCCACAGGCCCCAGCGGAGTGACCGCCATCGGAAGTGCGGTTCCGATAAAGGTAAAAAATCCGACCACAGAAAACAAAAGATTTAAGGCAACAAAAGCCGCTTTTTCTTTCGGGGGCATGACACTGTCAATTCGGTAGGCGGAGGGTTTCGCCGTCGCCAGCCGGGCGGCCGCGGGCCGAAGTGCGGTTTCTAGACTCTTCATCGGTGTCTCTAAGACTTTCGGCGCGATTTCTCCGCTGGGGTCAAAAATAAAGCGGACTACCTCCACGGACGCGTACTGGCCCAGACTCTTACTCTTAATTTGCCCGCTGAATATGCGGTAGTAATGAGTGGTTTTTATTTCTTCAGGGAGATCGCTGATAAGAACATCCTGGCGACTGACATAATTGCCACGAGCCCTTTCAAAACTTTGGATCCAATATTCATACTTATTCGCGAATGTAAAACCGGGCCACCAGTGAGAAATTTGATCATTTCGATATTTCATTTCCGTAATAATAAAAAGCTGCCCTCCGGGTTTCATTAATTTCTGAAGTTTCCGAACGACTGAATCGCCCTCGCGCACCACGTGGTAAGAAGGGAATACCATGAAAACCGTGTCCACCCTTCCAGCCAAATTTGGGGCATCCATGTCTTCGATCTTTTGGGGAGTCAAAACCACGGAGTCCTCTCCCCCGATCTCATCTTTGATCATTTCCAGGGTAAGCGGCGAACGGGGAGATGGCTCAGCGCCAATAAAAAGAGTTTCTTTGTGCCCATTTTTTTGAACAAGCTCCCGTAGAAAATCCCCCGTACCAGGTCCAACTTCGAGGACAATTCGGTTAAAATGGGAAAAAAACTCAGAGCCTAGGTCTTCAAGCCGCACGCTCAGCCTCGCGCCGCCCACCGGCCCAGCCCCTTTCACGATCGCGGATCTTGAATTCCTACCGCTTAACGCCTGACGCATAACGCTCGACGCTGAATTTCCGGCCAGCCTGGCGCCCTCAGATGTCCGCCAATCTTCGTCATTACTTTCCAAGACGATCAGTTCGCCGTCTATTTCTTGGCACTCGTCCTCAGCTCTTTCCGCCAGATCCTTATCCAAGTCGTTTCTTTCGGCCGACCCCAATTCACTTGTCAACTTATCCACCCTATCAAGCAACAAATCCAGTTCATAAGAACCGTCTTCACACTCACTTAGTCGGGCTATCCGGCCGCGAAATTGTCTTAGGCGACCAAGAAAATACCGTTTATCGGTGGAATTTTTTTGATAAATAATAAATGAGCGGACGGGTCTTAATAATCCCAGCGAGGTAAGGCATTGCCTCAA
>CAZAPB010000083.1:3093-6958 GCA_964486835.1 uncultured Planctomycetia bacterium | reverse complement strand
ATCTTTTATCTTTGATCTTTTATCTTTGATCTTTTATCTTTGATCTTTTATCTTTTATCTTTTATCTTTGATCTATTTATAGTTTCTCTCCGCTAAATGGATATTCTCGAATTCAAGCGCTTCCTTATGAAGCAAAGGTTCTTTGCCAAGCCCCTGGTATTGCCAAGCGGCCACATAACAAAAATCGGAGTCATTGCGCTTAGCTTCGCCGTCGGTTGTTTGGAATTCCTCACGGAAGTGCCCGCCGCAGGATTCTTTTCGACACAACGCATCCTGGCACAAAAGCTCGGCAAACTCAAGAAAATCAGCGACACGGCCCGCCTTTTCAAGCGATTTGTTCATCTGTTGGCCCGAACCAGGCACGATCAGGTCTTTCCAAAAACTTTCACGTATTCCCGGAATAGCGGCCAGCGCCTTTTTCAGGCCTGCCTCGTTTCGGGCCATCCCGCAATATTCCCATAAAAGAGCGCCTAATTCACGGTGAAAAGAATCGGCTGTTCTCTTACCTTTGATCGACAACAGAGTCTTGGTACGCCCCAAAATCTGATCTTCACACTTTTTAAATTCAGGGTTATCCGCATCGACTTTAATTTTTGCTGATCCTGCAAGATAATCACCGATGGTGTAAGGGAGAATAAAATAGCCGTCGGCAAGCCCCTGCATTAGCGCGCTGGCGCCCAGACGATTGGCGCCGTGGTCAGAAAAATTGGCCTCCCCGATCACAAAAAGCCCCGGCAAGTTACTCATCAGATCATAATCGACCCAAAGACCGCCCATCGTATAATGCAATGCCGGATAAATACGCATCGGCACCGCAAATGGATCCTCGCCGGTAATTTTTTCGTACATTTGAAAAAGATTGTCGTAGCGATCATTGATCGCCTGGCGACCCAGACGTTTTACCGCGTCCGCAAAATCCAGATACACTCCACGCCCAAGCTCGCCTACTCCGCGACCTGCGTCGCAAGCTTCTTTGGCAGCGCGCGAAGAGATATCGCGGGGCGCCAGATTTCCATAACTCGGGTACTTCCTTTCTAAATAATAATCCCTCTCCGTTTCGGGGATATCCTGCGGGGCGCGCTTATCCCCTTTGTTCTTTGGTACCCAGATACGCCCGTCATTACGAAGCGACTCGGACATGAGCGTCAACTTTGACTGATGCTCGCCATTAACCGGAATGCAGGTCGGGTGGATCTGCGTGTAGCACGGATTGGCCATCAAAGCGCCTTTTTTGTAGGCGCGGTAGATCGCCGTGACATTGCAATTAACAGCATTGGTCGAAAGATAAAAAGCGTTGGCATAGCCGCCTGTAGCCAGTACCACCGCATCGGCGGCATAAGAGGCTATCTTGCCGGTGACCAGGTCACGGGCAATAATCCCCTTCGCGTGCCCATCCACGACTACCAAGTCCATCATTTCCATGCGCGCATACATCTTGACCGCGCCCATACCGATCTGCCGGGAAAGCGCCTGGTAGGCCCCCAAAAGAAGCTGTTGTCCCGTCTGACCGCGCGCATAGAACGTACGCGAGACTTGAGCGCCTCCAAATGACCGGTTAGCCAGAGTTCCGCCGTACTCACGCGCAAACGGTACACCTTGAGCAACACACTGGTCAATGATCGATGAGCTGATCTGGGCCAAGCGATAAATATTAGCTTCGCGCGCGCGAAAATCACCGCCCTTAATAGTGTCATAAAAAAGACGTTGAACGCTGTCGCCGTCATTCTGGTAATTCTTCGCGGCGTTGATGCCTCCCTGGGCGGCGATACTATGTGCGCGTCGGGGGCTATCCTGAAAACAAAAAGAGCTCACCTCATACCCAAGCTCGGCCATCGATGCCGCGGCTGAGGCGCCGGCAAGACCGGTGCCCACGACGATCACATGGTATTTTCGTTTGTTCGCAGGGTTGATCAGTTTCAGTTCAAATTTACGCTTGTCCCATTTTTGCTCAATGGGACCTGAAGGGATCCTGCTATTAAACTCCATCAGGCGCCTCCCGACGGCAATTTGACGAAACCAAGCAAGATGGAAACGGGTATGGAAATATTGCCGATAAATATCAATAAACTAATGCCCGCTGAAAAAATTTTAAGACCGACCTCTTGATCTTGCCGGCGGAGCCCCAGCGATTGAAAAAGACTTTGAATGCCATGGGAAAGATGGAAACAGAGAGAGCCTATCGCCGCCATATAAAAAGCCGAAACATATAAATTTTTAAAACCATGAATAACCATACTGTATACATCCAGCCGGCCTTTGGCGTCTAACTGTTCATAAAATTGGGGCTGAATTGTTCCAAAAGTAAAATGAAGCAGATGGTAGACAATAAAAAGAAAGACAACAAGCCCCGACATAAGCATTGTCCGGGACGCGTATGAAGCCTGGATCGTCGTCTCGTGAATATAGCCAACCGGACGCGCCTGACGGTTTTCCAGACCCAGGCTTACGGCAACGCCAATGTGAATGAACAGTATTCCCAAAAGAAAAAAGCGCGCCGGCCACAGAAGCAGTGGAAGCCCCCTTAAATGCTTGGCATAGTCGTTGAGCGCATCCTGACCCAGAAAGATCTGCAGATTCCCCAACAAATGGATCACGACAAAGCCAAAGAGGAGTATCCCAGTGACCGCCATCACATATTTTCTGCCAACCGAAGAACTCAAAAAATTACGCACCGCAGACTCTCACTTTCAAAATCTATTCGCCCAGCAACTGCTTGATCTTGTCAAATAGTTTTTCGAATTGCACTGGCTTAGAGAATATATTCTCTTCATGCATTTCTTCGATTTCATCTTCCGAACGCAAACCCGTCAACATCAAGATAGGCATCTTTTTGGTTGCTGGCTCAGAATGGAGCGTCATATAAACCTGGTCTCCGTCAAGCTTGGGCATCGTCACATCCAAGATCAGCAAATCCGGCTTTAGCGTACGTGCCAGCTCAAGTGCCTTCTCCCCATCATAGGCCAAAACGACGGAATACCCCTTCTCTTCGAGCCTTACTTTTATAAGCTCGGCAACCTTATAATCATCATCAGCAACCAGTATATTCTTTTTCATCAACAACCCCTTTCTATCAAAGGATTTCCATCAGATTTCAATCTATCAAAATAAACACAATAACACAAGGTGATTGGTGTCCCAAACAAGACGTTACTTTGTTTGCCGGTAGAAAGTGATTTTGGTATCCCCGTGTCTTTTTATTTTCACTGTTTTTAAAATACCAATCATATCCGGAGGGTCTTCGGTTTTGTGCGTTTCCAGAACAACAATAGCTTCCGATGAGAGAAGCTCAAGCTCGGCGATAAGCCGCACAGCCCTCACACCAAGTCCTGAATGGTACGGTGGGTCCAAAAATATGAGGTCATAACGTTCTTTCCTTAAGCCCAGCTTCTTTAAGGCTGCTAGCGCGTCCGATTCTATAACACGGCATCGGTCTTCAAGCTTAAATGACGCAAGTGTCCTTTCGATGGATCTCACTTGAGAGTGGTCGGACTCGATCCACACCACCTGCCTGGCGCCCGAAGAAACTGCCTCAAACCCCAGAGCACCGGTCCCGGCGAAAATGTCGAGCACCGACCTGTCTTCCAGTGTCCCTTGAAGCGTATCAAAGATCGCCTTACGAACAAGATCGGAGGTCGGCCGCATACTCGCGTCAGGGACTAGAAATATTTTCCGCCCCTTGAGAGCGCCCGTAAGCATCTTCATATTAGGCTGACACGGCGGATCTCTGCGCCCGCCATCTAAAACGTTCCTGCAAAGAACGCCGCAATAAACTATGTGCAGGCAAAAGCAGGTCTGGGTCTTGCGCGATCATCTTAACCGCTTCTTTTTTGGCAAGTTCCATCAGGTGGATGTCCTTAGTAATATC
>CAZAPB010000083.1:0-3083 GCA_964486835.1 uncultured Planctomycetia bacterium | reverse complement strand
ATCCCCAATTTTCAGCTCAGGAAGCCCGTGCTGCTTATGCCCGATGATATCACCGCCGCCGCGAAGGTCCAGGTCTTTTTGGGCTATCTCAAAACCACTTTCAGTTTGCGTGAATATACGGAGCCGTTCAATGGTCTCTTCGTCGGTGGATTCGGAGAAAAGCACACAAAAAGATTCCTCGGCGCCTCGACCTACCCTTCCGCGAAGCTGATGCAGTTGGGCCAGACCAAATTTTTCTGCGTTTTCGATAATCATGATATTCGCATTTGGCACATCGACACCGACCTCAATAACCACTGTCGAGATAAGCACATCGATCTTTCTTTCGTGGAACTCCTTCATGATCCGTTTTTTTTCGTCGCTTTTCATTTTTCCGTGCAGGATACCGAAGCGGCGATGGGACAGCACGGAAGAAAGTTCCTGGTGAGCGGCAAAAACAGTTTTTGCGTCAACCCCGGGCCTTATCTGAATAGCAGGACACAAAACATACCCCTGGCCGCCATTTTTCACCAGCGCATCCAAAAGCACATAAATATCCGCCCTTTTCTCGTTATCAACCCAAAAAGTCTTTACCGACTGCCGGCCGGACGGCCTTTCCGCGATCACCGACACGTCCAGATCTCCGTAAAGAGTAAGCGCCAGGGTCCTCGGTATAGGCGTCGCTGTCATTACCAGGAAATGAGCGGGCGCGCCCGCGCTTTTCTTCTTAAGAGCCACCCGTTGAAAAACACCGAACTTATGCTGTTCATCAATCACGGCAAGACCCAAATTCTTAAAACTGACAGCTTCCTGGATAAGAGCGTGTGTGCCAATAACGATCTGCGCCCGGCCATCCTGTATCCGGCTCATAACCTCTTCCTTCTCTGCGGTTGGCAAATTCTGCGCCAGATAAGCGCAGTTTATCCCCATTGGTTCGGCCAACTGCGAGATCCTTACATAAATCTGCTGAGCCAAAACCTCGGTAGGCGCCATCATCGCGCCCTGGAGTCCATTGACCGCGGTAAAAACCAGTGCCGCGGCGGCCACCACTGTTTTACCGCTTCCCACATCACCTTGCACAAGACGGTTCATCGGCGATCCTGACGACATATCATCAATGATTTCCCAAACCGCTTTTTCCTGTCCCTTTGTCAGCTGGAATTCGAGGGATCCGATGAATCGCCGCACCTCGGATTTTTTATCAGCGTCGATCACCGGTCCGCGTTCTTTTTGAAGACGGGCCTTTTTTATTTCCAGAAAAATCTGCATCATAAAAAATTCATCGAATACCAGCCTTCGATACGCTTCGGCGGCGCTTTGCGCGGATGACGGAAAATGGATCTCAAACACCGCGCGCGCTCTATCCTGCAGCTCCAATTCATCTCTCACGCGCAAGGGCAGAGGATCGCGAACCTGCTGACCGAATATCTCCAGCGCGCGGTAAATCAACTGCCTGATTCCTTTCTGTGTAATTTCTTCGGTCAACGGATAAATAGGAACGATGCGTCCGGTGTGAATCGACGGAGCGGGATCCTCCGCCTGAAATAACTCGTACTCAGGGTGGGTCATCTGCAATCGACTGCCGGACCTTTCCGCCTTCCCGTAGAAAACAGCCCGCGACTTTGGAATAAATACCTTGTGAAGATAGGGCTGGTTGAACCATATACCCACCAACGAGTGCTTGTCATCGGATAAAACCGCCCGGAATATCGTCTGGCCTGTACGCAGTCTCATAAGAGCCCTGGCGGTTACGACCCCGGACACACATTCTTTATCCACCAGGCCCAGCTCCGCTATGCGCTTGATGGGTAAGCGATGCTCATATCGACGCGGATACAGGCATAAAAGGTCGCCGATACTCTCAAGACCCAAACGGGAAAGAATACGAGAGCGCTCAGGGCCTACACCCTTGAGGTATTGAAGAGAAGTCTTTAGAGTTATTTTCGTTTCCATGTGGATCAGGGACTGTACTTTTTTCTTGCGTTCTCTCTGCTAATCGTGATAAATTACTGCCTCTAAAGTAACCTCAAGGAGCGGCAATGTCAAAAGTTTGTTATTATACAGGAAAAAAACCAAAGCTCGGTAAACGGATCGCCCGTCGTGGTATCGCGAAGAAATCCGGCGGTATCGGTCTTAAAACCACCGGCATCACCGTTCGTCGCTTCAGCCCCAACTTGCAGAGCGTCAAGGTCATCGAGAACGGTACCGTCAAAAGAGTCAGGGTTTCGGCTAATTATCTGAAAACCGGAAGAGTGGTCAAAGCTCCCAAGCGCAATTGGAAGCCCGAAGCCACAACCCCCGCCTCAGCTTAGTTTCCAGTCCTCCAGCTCCAACTGGATGGATGTAATACCGTTAAACGTTTTAAGCGCCGGTTGATACACAATATCAACGGCCTGCCGGCCGGCAGGCAGGCGCGATGACGCTTCCCACTCTATATTCCAGCGCTCATACGACCTGAAACCGATCACTTCAAAAGTATTACGCCCCTCACCGTCAGTCATCCAGCATTGCAAAGTGTCTTTGCCGCGTTTTTTGACGTCCCCCCGGACTTTTAACTTTTTTGAAACAAAGAGAGGCTTGGGGTTGCCTGGCCCAAAGGGCGCGAGTTTTTCAAGGTCCTTTAATAGCATGGAATCAATATCAACGGCATGCAATTCAGCGTCAATGTAAAGTTCGGCCGCACGATGATAATTATCCGCGTTCTTAGCGCTTTCATTGAGGCGGGCACGGAACTCCTTGATATCCTCTGCTCTGATCGTCAGGCCACAAGCCTGCGCGTGTCCGCCAAAATTTATCAGCATTGATTCGTGAACTGCCACAAGATCAAAGATGGATATCATCGGCACTGAACGGCCCCACCCCTTGCCACTGCCATTCTTCAAAGAGATCACTATGGACGGCTTGCGGTAGCGCTCGGCCAGCCGGGCGGCCACGATCCCTATAACGCCCTCGTGCCAAAACTCACTCTCAAGCACAATCGCTCTTTGCTCATCTTTGCACGGATCCATCTCCACCCGCTCGACGGCCTGTTCAAACGCGGTGGCCTCAACCTTTTGCCTGTCGCGATTTCCCTCATCAAGAATGTGCGCCAGATTTCTGGCCTC
>CAZAPB010000082.1:0-7045 GCA_964486835.1 uncultured Planctomycetia bacterium | reverse complement strand
ACCTGGATAATATAGGAGAGTAGGCATCGATGCGGCGATCCCGCAAAAACGGCCACTCCCGCCGCGTCTTTTCAACCAGCGACAAATCACAGTCGGCCAAGACAATCTCCTCACTGCTCTTACTGGCGCGATACAACACATGCCCAAACGGATCGGCGATAAACGACTGACCCCAGAACTGAAGCGCTCCTTCCCTGCCGACGCGATTGATCGAGGCGACATACACGCCGTTGGCGATGGCGTGACTTTTCTGGATAGTCTCCCAGGCCGCGTGATAAGATTCCGTTTCCCTTGGCTCCTGCGGTTTCCAGCCAATTGCCGTCGGATAAAAAATGATCTCCGCGCCGGAGAGAGCCACGAGCCGCGCCGCTTCGGGAAACCACTGATCCCAGCAGATCAAAACACCGATCTTGGCATATTTAGTTTCAAATGATCTAAAACCGAGATCCCCGGGAATAAAATAAAATTTTTCATAAAAAGCCGGATCATCGGGAATGTGCATCTTGCGGTATTTTCCCAGGATCTTTCCGTCGGCGTCGATCACCGCCGCGGTATTGTGGTAGACCCCTTTGCCTCTTTTCTCAAAAAGCGACGCGACCACCACGACTTTTTCGGCCTTGGCGACTTTGGCCAACGCTTCAGTGCTGGGGCCCGGGATAGATTCGGCTAGATCAAAATTCTTTGTGTCTTCGGTCTGGCAAAAATAAGGCGTCCTAAAAAGCTCCTGCAGGGAAATAATCTTCGCGCCCTTGGCGGCCGCGATCCTGATCTCCGAAACCGCTTTCTTGAGATTTTTGGCCGGATCCGGCGAACACGCCATCTGGATGAGACCTATGCGGATATTTTTTTTATCGTTTTTTTTCATGATATGTTTCTAAATTTAGATTCAATTCCCGAATAGCCTTGAATTTAAAGATGTGAATCCATACGACGGGTGACGCCGGGCGGGGCGCCCCGATTTTTTTCGCGAAGAATTACGCGAAAAAACATTGGGGCTGACCGGCGGCAGGCCCCGTCGCTTATGCGAAACTGCGTCATACTAAATCTCTCCTAGGTTAATTCCCTTACTATAATATAGCACTCCGCCCGTCACCCGGTACTCTTCATCCCGAAAGCAATGCCGTTGACGGTCAAAAGGAGTATTTCATCGATCATTTCGTTATGCTTTTCGGGCGAGTCACGCAGTTCTTCAAGAAAACGAACCTGGATATAATTGAGTGGATCCACATAGGGATTGCGCGAGCGGATCGAATCTTTAAGCACGCGGTGAAAATCCAAAAGATTTTTCTGGGATGAGATCAAAAGTACTTTTGAGACGGCCCTGTTGTATTCTTCGGCTATTTCCCCATGTATCCTTTTTCGAAGCTCCGCGTCCTTGACCAGCTCCGAGTAAAGTTCGGCCATATGCAGATCCGCCTTGGCTAAGGAAGTTTGCGCGTTATGGATCAGCGAATTAAAGAACGGCCACTGCTGGTACATTTCCTGAAGCTCGGAAAGACCCTTGGGTCCCCGCTCCCGGATATACGTCTCCAAGGCAAAACCTATTCCATACCAGGCCGAGAGAATATAGCGCGACTGTATCCAGCTGAATACCCAGGGGATCGCGCGCAGTTCCGAGAAGGAATGCTGAGCGCTGCGCGTAGCGGGACGGGATCCGATCTTGGTGATCTTCAAGACCCGGATCGGAGTCGCCTCATAATAAAAATCTAGAAATCCAGGCGTATCAAAAATCATTTTGCGGTAATGACTCAGCGAAAGCTCGGACAACCTTTCAAGCCTCTCCTCCCAGATAGGAATGTTCGCATTTCTCTCAACCTCTTTTTTGCTGATGAGATTGGTCCAAGCGACCGCGGTAACCATCTGTTCAAGATTTCTTTCGGCGATAACCGCATTGGCATATTTTTGGGTAACCACCTCCCCTTGTTCGGTGACCTTGATTCGTCCCCCGCAAGCCGCGTAGGGCTGTGCCAAGATCGCTTTGTGTGATTCCCCGCCCCCGCGGTCAATCGTGCCGCCCTTGCCGTGAAAAATTTCAAGCTTTACGCCATATCGTCCCGCGACTTCGGCGAGTCTTTTCTGAGCCAGGTAGAGTTTCCAATTAGCGGTCAGATACCCGCCGTCTTTGCTGGAGTCGGAATAACCGAGCATCACCTCCTGAAGGTTGCCGCGCGTCTCCAGATAGGAACGGTAAACCGGTATCGAAAAGAGCCTCTCCATCATTTCATGCGCCCGGTCAAGCGCGCTAATGGTCTCAAATAAAGGCACAATACCGATAGAGCTCTTTTTTACCTTTTTCCGGGATAAATGAATAAGCCCCTTCTGCTGGGCCAGATAAAAAACGGCGAGAACATCCGCCGGCTCTTCGGTCATGCTGATAATGTAGTCTTCCACCGATTTAGCGTCGATACGGTCCTGTATAAAACGCATGGTGGCCAGCTGATCCAGAATATCCTTGGAGGGAGCCGAAAGACCGGCCGCCGGAAGCTTCGCCGGCGGAGAAAGAATCTTCCCTAGGATGAATTCTTCGCTGAAAGCGGTCTGGCCGAACAGCTCGAAGAAAAGGCCCCTGATTTTTTTAGAATTATCCCGGATATCAAGCTTATTCATATGAAATCCAAAAAAATGAACCTGATCGATAAGCCGCTGAATATCAAGCGAAGCCAGCAACCCCTGGTGGGTCCGTAAACTTTCTCTCATCATTCGCAGGTCTTTGAGAAACTCTTCGGACGAGGCATATCCGGGTTTTTTATTTTTCAGTGTATTCTCAAGTTTTTTGTGCATGAAAGAGCTTTTTTTGCGATAAAGCTCATGCAGCTCGAACCGCGCGAGTTCCCGCGCCAACTCGGGAAGTCGCCTGGCGTCCTCAACCAGCGAATCCGCCAAAGTCTTTGAGATCTTTACGAAATGTTGCGATTGGCTGTACTTTCGGATCAAATCTTCCACCGCCAAAATATATTTTCGCAGGATAATATTTTTCTGCAGAGAGGCCGTCTTCTTGGTCACTTCGCACGTCACGAAAGGATTGCCGTCCCGATCCGCGCCTACCCAGGAGCCAAACTTGATGAAGGGAGGTAATTTCACATCTTCAACCTTGAAGGCCATCCTGAATTCCCGGTAGATCTTCTCCTGCATCTCGGGTAAAAGATCAAGAATGGTGCGCTGGAAATAAAAAAGCGTATGATCCACCTCATCCATCACTTCTACTTTTCTCTGGCGTACTTCCGAAGTCTGCCACAAGATCTCGAGCGTGCTCTTGATCTGATTGGCCGCGTTCTCCTTCTCGAACGCAGTGATGTCCTGACGGTCAAAAATCATCAAGTTGGCGGCTATCCGCAGTAGGTGGTCCAGCACCGTACGTCGCTTGGCTTCCGTCGGATGCGCCGTCAAAACAAGCTCTATCCTCATCCCCCGCATGAAATCCAATACGTCCTCAGAGGAAATACCTTTGGATTTGAGATCACGAAAAAGCTTTCGAAGAGACATATCCTGGAAAAGCGAGCTGTCTTTTTCATATTCGCGGATGCGGCGAACTCGCTGGGCTTCTTCGGCGATATTGACCAGCTGAAAATAGATCGTAAAAGCGCGCGCCACTTTGTAGGCCGCTACGGGTTCAAGAGAACGGATGATCTTTTTTTGTTCAGCGATCAGGGAGGGCTGTGGATCCTTCCGAATGCTGACAGCCAGCTGGCGTATTTCCTCGATCTTGGCAAAAAGTTTCTCACCCTCCTGCTCACGGATCACATAACCAAGCAAAGTGGTCAAAAACCGTATGTCACAATCCAAAAACGGGCTACTGCTATTTTTTGACGCGATCTCTGCTTTCATAATCTATGGATGGTCACTTTGATGCTTGATTTGTTCTAAAACAGTTCCGCCCTGAGCGGATAAATTCCAAAGGATCACGAATTCACCCAATATCTTCTTTGCGGAAAAATGCGCATTCGCGCCGCTGACAGGCCCCCGCCAGACTTCTTCAAATTTCTTGGTCAGCTCCCGGGCCACCACGATCCGGATATCGCCAAGAGTCCCCTCAATAAGCGCCAGCGTTTTAAGCAACCGATGCGGTGACTCATAGAAAATAACAGTCCTTTCCTCTTCCTTGAGCGAAAGAAGAACTTTTCTTTTCTGCCCTTCCTTGACCGGAAAAAATCCCTCGAAAATAAACCGATCCGGCGGCAGCCCCGAGGCAGTTAACGCCGTCAAGAATGCCGCCGCGCCGGGGACCGCTTCGACACGTATCCCCTGCGCGATCGCCTCACGGATAAGCCGGTAGCCGGGATCAGCAATACCGGGAGTGCCCGCGTCGGATATCAAGGCCACGGCCGAACCATTTTTCATCTTTTCTATCAAAAAGGGAGTTTTAGCCCTCTCTGAAAAATCAAAATAACTCACCAGTGGTTTATCAATGCCATAATGCGTCAGAAGCACCTTGGAATGCCTTGTGTCCTCGCAAGCAATGAGATCGACTTTTTTTAACGTCTCAATAGCTCGGACGGAAAAGTCCCCAAGATTGCCGATTGGCGTCGCGACTAAATATAGAATACCGGGTGTCATAAGAATTGTAAGCCCAAGAATGGCGCCCGGCGGGTCCTGCCCTCGACGGCGCTATCCAGAAGCGCCGCGAGGCGTGCCGCAACAAGGGGTTGCGGCCTGTCGCTGCGACAGCCCCATTCCGTCCTCGTGTAACTACCGTTCACTCCGGGCGGGATGGGGCGCCCCGTCTCCGCGCCACCCGCCGTATGCTGAATGCGCATTACTCCACGGTTACCGATTTGGCGAGATTGCGCGGTGGATTGATAATATAAAACACTGAGTGTCATTTTTTTACATGTCGCGGGTGGTGTGGTGGCGGAATTATCTGCCCGGAGCCCAAAGGAAGGGCGAGGACAGATAGTTCCGACACCGCGACAGGACCCGCGAGACTCCCAAAGAACACTATTCCACCGTTACCGATTTAGCGAGATTACGCGGCTGGTCGATGTCTTCGCCGAATTCAAGAGCCACCAAATACGCGAAAATTTGCAGAGGAATCACCGTCAGAAGAGGCGAAAACACTTCCTCGGTCCGGGGTATCTCGATCGTGAAGAGAGGATCAAAACGAGCAATCTCCCGGTCACCGGCCGTGACGATCGGGATAATCCTGCCACCGCGCGCCTTGATCTCCTGGATATTGGAGAGCATCTTGTCGTAGGTCTTCGACTCAGGCACGATGCAAATAACCCAGGGATTCTCATCGATCAACGCGATCGGTCCGTGTTTCATTTCCCCCGCCGGATAACCTTCGGCCGGAATATAGGATATCTCCTTGAGCTTGAGCGCGCCCTCAAGAGCGATCGGATAATTGACGTTGCGGCCCAGATAAAGAAAAAATCCGTTGGGAGAGCGTTTTTTCTCGGAAAACCTACCGGAATAATATTTTTCCAACTGCCGATGATATTGCACGTTGAAATTATGCACATTGCTCTTCCAGACCGACTCGTTCTTGCGGAAATCCTCAAGAATACTCTGCATCCGGTGAGGAATCAAAAGAAGCTCCTTGATATATTCCTTTTCCTTGCGCGCCGGAATTGTGCCCAAGATAGACCCCAGGTAGAACGAGAGAAGATATAAAATCCCCAGCTGAGCCGTGAAAGCCTTGGTCGAGGCCACGGCTATTTCCGGACCCGCGTGCGTATAAATCACACCGTCAGCCTCACGGGCAATGGAACTTGCCAATACATTGCAGACAGCCAGCGTCAATGCGCCCTTGTTCTTGGCTTCTCTCAAACCCGCCAGCGTATCAGCCGTCTCGCCGCTCTGTGAGATCACTATGACCAGAGTATCCCTGTCCAACATCGGATCGCGGTAGCGAAATTCCGAAGAGGTGTCGACCGATACCGGCACTTTGGCCAATTCTTCTAAAAAATAACGAGCCGTCATGCCGGCGTGATATGCCGTCCCGCAGGCGATAATTACAATTTTTTTTATTTTTTTGAATTTGGCGGGCTTGATCGCCAGCTCATGAAAATGGATGCTGGTGCCGCGCATCCGTTCCTTTAATATGGCGGTCAGTATTTCCGGCTGTTCAAATATCTCCTTGAGCATAAAATGCGGGTGGCCGCCTTTGCGCGCGCGTGCCAGATCCCACTCGATCTTAGTCGGACGGCGAGTCACCGGGTTGCCCACTATATCAGTGATGGAAAAAGAACCACGAGACATTGTCACTACATCTCCGTTCTCAATAAATATCACACGGTCGGTATACTCAAGAATAGCCGAGATATCGCTGGCCAGAAAACTTTCGGTCTTGGTCGAGCCGATGACCAGCGGACTGTCCATTTTAGCCGCGACTATTTTTCCGGGCTCACGTGAAGAAACCGCCGCGATCGCATAAGTCCCCTTCAACTCTTTGAGCGCCCGCCGTAGGGCGTTCTCGAGATTTCCTTTATAATATTTAGCGATCAGGTGGACAATGACCTCGGTGTCGGTCTCTGACTGGAAACTCACACCCGCGCCCTGCAGTGTTTTTTTTAAGTCATAATAATTCTCAATAATCCCGTTATGAACGACAGCCAGCCGAGCGGCCTGATCCATATGAGGATGGGCGTTCTCGCGGGACGGAACGCCGTGCGTCGCCCAACGGGTGTGTCCGATAGCGGTAGTTCCCGACAAAGGATGGCTTTTTAGTGCTGCCTCGAGATTTTTGATCTTGCCGTGACTTTTTTCAATAGAGATGGTAAGCGACTGGTCCTGCACCGCGATCCCTGAAGAATCATATCCCCGGTACTCCAGATGCTTCAAACCCTGGATCACGATCTTCTGCGCCTGCTTATTTCCTGTATAGCCGAATATTCCGCACATAGGTTATAGAAAAACGCCCTTTAAGAGTTAGAAACTGATGGTCCCGTCAATTTTATAAGATTCTTATTTTACCTAATTTGGAGGAGAGTCACAATCGTTGTCGCATATGCTATAATTGCCGCAAAAGGGTCTGTTAAATGATAGATGACAAATTTGGCCGAGATGATTTTGGAGCGAGACAAGAAGCGAGGAGGAGGCATAGTGT
>CAZAPB010000081.1:0-7256 GCA_964486835.1 uncultured Planctomycetia bacterium | reverse complement strand
CCGACAGTGCGCGGCTCAATATGGCCGGTGCCTTCGTTATAGACCTACTGCACCTTTTCCCATGTGTGCGGCGTGACCTCATGGGCCTGCCCGTTGACATTGACTACAACCATCGACTCGGACAAGTCTTGGATGGTGCCAAGTGTTCCGTTGACCCAGCGCTTCTTTTCGGTGTCATTTTTGATCATCATGATCTGCGCGCCTATTTTCAGAACCAACGCGGGATCGTTGGGATACTCCTTTTCGTCAAATCTGTCCGTAACCTTGGCCTGGTAGCGATAAGGCTCATCCTCTATCTTGGAAAGATTGTAAGCATTGATGCGCGAGGCCGACTCGTTGGTCGCGGTCAAAACGACAAACGGCTGCTCTTCGTCAAAATACTCGTCGATAAGCCTTGAATTAAGAAGCGTCATATCCTCCTGGGTGTGGCAATTCTCCCGCACGTTATTCAAAAGAGAGATAAACTTTGGGTCGCTCTGACGAAAAATGTGTTTGAGTTCAAAGCAGTGAATATCAATATCCCCAAAGACATTCGCGCTAAAAAAATAGGGGCTGGCGTATTTTTTCTCAAAGAATTCGTTCATCTCAGGATTTACCACGGGAGACAGTTGAAAAAGATCGCCGATCAAAATGACCTTAACCCCGCCGAACGGCTTGCGGCTTGCGCGGTTAAGACGCAGGGCCAGATCGATGCCATCCATCACATCCGCCCTTACCATTGATGCCTCGTCAATGATCAATATCTCTATCTTTTCGATCAACGACTGGGTCTTTGGCAACACCCTGATCTCGCTCTCTTGGATAAACCGCGGCGGCAACTGAAAAAAAGAGTGAATCGTCTGCCCGCCAACATTGATCGCGGCAATCCCCGTCGGCGCCAAAACTACCGTATTCTTGCTGGTCAGGGCCCTGAAGTAGCGCAGTAACGTGGATTTTCCCGTTCCCGCCCTTCCGGTGATGAACTGACAGTCAGGGCCCTCGGACATCAACTCCAGCGCCCTCTTAAAATCATCGGTCAGCTGGATGTCCTTGATCCCGACGTTCTGCTTGGCTCTAAATTTTTTCATGCCGGTCATATCCCTGATAATTTTTTTACATGCGCCTGGACGCATTGGGCCAACGCGGCCGGATGATAACCCCCTTCAAGAAGCGACAGGAGACGGCCCTTAGAATATTTAGCGGCCCATAAGAGCGCTTCCTCGGTCATCCAGGAAAAACTTCCAGCGGTAAGGTTAATATTACCCAGAGGATCCAGGCGATGCGCGTCAAATCCCGCAGAGATAATTACCGCGTCCGGTTTGAAGGCCTGCACCGCCGGTGATATCTTCGAGCCAAACGCCTCACGGTAATCGCGGTCCCCCGCGCCCGCTTTCATCGGACAATTGAGCGTTGTCCCCCGCCCTCTGCCTTCGCCTTCTTCCGAAGCGGCCCCTGTGCCTGGATAAAAAGGATACTGATGAAGGCTGATATAAAATACCGTGGGGTCCTCCTCAAAAACATGCTGTGTGCCATTGCCGTGATGCACGTCCCAATCGAGGATCAAGATACGTTCAAGACCGTATTTTTTCTGAAAATAGCGCGCGGCGATCGCGGTGTTATTGAAAATACAAAATCCCATGGCATTGCCTTTTTCCGCGTGATGACCGGGAGGGCGGACGAGCCCAAATCCGTTCTGGATAACGCCGGTCATGATCTCGTCGACGAGCGTCAGCGCGGCACCTGCGGCCAAACGCGCCGCCTGTTCAGACTGCGGGCATATGGAAACATCCGATATGCCCAGCGTCTGCTCGTTGTGCAGACATGCTTGCCGCACGCGCTCAATATACTCTTCTGTATGAACAGCCGCCAGCTGTTCGGATCCTGCCGGAAGCGGCAGCACGGTCTTTAGCCGCGCAAACCATGAATATTTTTTCAGCTTTTGAAATATAGACGACAGCCGCTTGGGGCTATCCGGGTGGCCGGCTTCCGTCTCATGTTGAAGAAACCGCTCGTCGTAGACAAATCCCGTGGTTTTTTCCGCTGATTCCATGTGTCTGCTACGTTTCAATCAACCTGATCAGAATCTGTTTTTTAAAAGACGCTATTCGCGTTGCGCCGAGTGGCGATCCAGAAATTGATTCTGAGTGGTCTTCATCAGGAAAATTTGCCAGAACTCCGCCGTACGAGGCAAACAGTATTTTCTTTAGACGGCCAATAACTGGATCTCGTTGGTCATCAACGAAAGAAACCGGGAAAATTCAGCGCGTGCGGCGGCACTTTCTTCGACCAACTCTGAGATGATCGACTGATAATATCTCGCGCCTGCCAGAAGATTTTCCTTGAAGCATCGGACCCTCTCCCGTTCTTTGGCGGATGCTTCACGGCAGGTCTTTTGTATCATCGTTTTCAAGTGCTCGATGTACAACTCCATTTCATTGATAAACACATGAGGTCTGTGCTTATCGGCTCCGATCACGTTATTGCGGCCATAAATATGACCAACCATCTCTTCCAGAGAAAGCAAACGAGAAAAATAAACAATGTTCGGGCCCGGACAGACTGCCGGAGCCGGTTTTAAGAAAGGGTGGCTGATGCCGTATTTGAGGCGCACACCGTCACCCAGCTCGCGGCAAATACAGGCTTTGTCGGTCACGTTTTCAATTTGGCGCTTCTCTTCTTCGAGGTCCAGCTTCATCTCCTTGATAACGCTGATCTTCTTTCCCTGATATTCAACCGAGGCCGTGCATAAAGGCCTGCCAAACTCTTCGTTAAAATTCAAATGCTGATTCGAGCAAATACTTCCCGGGTGTTTTTTGCTGATGCGTTCAAGCCTTTGCCTCTCGCTCGCCGAATCTTTGAGCGTATAAAAAGGTATCCCCAAAGGTGAGGTATCGCTAAGCACCACATCGCCTTTTTTGGATAGAGCAATCCGGTTGGCAGTCTCATCATCCAGCGTAGTGGCTTCAGGCACTAAAAGGAACGGTGAACCCCAGCCCACTGAGCTCAGAGAGAAGTGCCTCAGGAAAAAATTGTGTTCGGCGCTGGTTCCCACGCCTCCCTGAGCGGTAATCTTTATCGGGGGAGGCTGGGTCAGATGGATACCTTTGATCTCGGCTATAGCCGCGCGGTATATCTTGAAAATAGAGCTGACAAACTCATCTCGTTTGTTTTTGAACTCTGCCAGTATCGGGCCCAACAGATGCCCCTCGGTGGCAAACGCATGTCCGCCGCAATTAAGCCCCGATTCTATCCTATACTCGGAGACCCATATCCCTTTTTTGGCGAATATTTTCGCCTGCACCCAGGCCGAGCGGTGGTCGCTGACTTTCAAAGTTACTTTTTTTTTGGCTGACTTACCTTCTGTCGCCAGGAAATCGTCGAACTCCGCCATATAACCGTAAAGACGCAAATTAAGGCCGGCGGATAATACGATCGATGAAGAAAGATTGCTATGCGCAAATCCTCTGAGCGCCGCCATCGCGTCGGTTTCCACGCGTCCGGCCGTATTGGGATAGCGTGAATAAGCACCGTCAATTTTAGTCATAATGTTCACATCGATAGCCCCGGGCTGTACCATGGCCCGAAGCTTGGCCTCATAAGCGGGACGCTTGGGATCCCCTTGGGCGGGCAAACCTCTAAAAAATAATTTAGCCTCTGAGTCATCCGGCAAAAGATCAAAATACCGGTATATCCGGCTTCCTTTTTCAATAGGCTCACGCCGTAATGCTTCAGTTAACTCCTCCACCATCTCTTGAACAAGATTCAAATAAGCGGTAATACGGCGCGCGCGCGAATCGACGTCATTGTCCTTGATGGGAGTAAACGGCCTGCCATCCTTTTTGGAATAGTATTCCCTCACCTCTTCTATCAGACGGTCATCCACCAGCGAGATGACGGAAGAGATGCCCAAGTGCCCGATCTTGATGGGACTATCCAAAGTAAAACCTGTTCCCATCACGGGAATATGAAACGAATGGTGACTCATACTCAACAAAACCTTCCTTGATGCTTGATATACAACAAACAGCCTTTACGGCAAGACCACGCTTGCAAGGCCCTGCGCTTAAGCTATTAAATTAAAACACGCTTATTATCGTTATTAAGTTCTGATGATATCCTAAAAAGGCCGATAAAGATAGGACTTAATAAACCTCAGCGTTTACTTGGCAGGCTCTTCTTAGCCGGTCGGCTATGCCCAAAAGCGCCTCCTGCGGGACCGCCTGTATCGCCGGGTCTGAGGGGGGTCGGTCAATCGTATAGATTTGCACTGAGAGAGGCCGGATCCTGCCGATATCGCCGATCCACGCTTGAAGATCATTCTCACCTGTGTTGTCGACGCTTCCGGTGACAAACATGCTTTGGATCACAATATCCTTCATCGAGGATAGATGGCCTACGACTTCCTCCCTGCTCAAGCCGGCGGAGGGATGATTGACCCTGGAAAAACCGGCGTCACCGGCGTCCAACTTCATGAAGCGACCGTCCAGTTTTTCCAGCGCACTGCGTATCTCGGCCCGGTGGCAAGTGGTCGCGTTGGACAGTATCCCAACCTTGGTTTTTGGAAGATAACGGTCACGCAGGCTCAACAAAAGATCCACAAGCTCCCCAAAACGAGGATACAGCGTCGGCTCGCCGTTACCGGCAATAGTGATCGAATCAATAGGGGATCTTTCTACGGCCAGACGCTCCAGACTCAACCTAGTCTCTTTTTCAATAGCTTGGAGACTGGGAAATTGAACGCTCTGCCCCTTCGGGTGAGCCTCTCCGTACTGGCAGTAGACGCATTCAAAGTTGCAGAGCTTGAATTGGGTTGGCAGAGGATTGATCCCCAGCGAGCGCCCAAAACGTCTGGAGCTCACGGGTCCGTAGATTATTCCCGGCTGTAGATCGATAGTCATAGATGAAAAATCTCTTTTCGAAAATAGGTCAGAATGAAAGAAGGCAAGATTCACTCAAGCGATAAGTATTATTTGCCGTTCTTTTGCGGCTTTTCTGATACGCCAACTTGCTTTGCCAACCGGCCGGTCCATTCTTCAAATACATGTAGTACCGTCAATACAAAAACCGTGATGACTGATAAGCCGACGCCCATCCCGTACCGTCCGAAACCGATAGATGCTCCGATAGCCGCCAGCACCCACACCACAGATGCCGAAGTCATTCCTATCACCAGTCCCTGCCGGGTAATGATCGCACCGGCTCCCAGAAAACCGATGCCGGTAACTACCTGCCCCAAAACACGAGTCGCATCCTTTTCCCCGGGCATCGTCGCACCGAGATAAATAAAAGCCATTGTCCCCATGCATATCAGGATACTCGTACGTATATCAATGGGTTTTTTGTGAATAAGTCTCTCAATCCCGACAACAAAACCGCACAGCATCGAGAACGCTATTCTTACCCAAAGCTCCTTATCTATCTCGATCATCTGCCCTCCTTGATTTGGCGAAACGTGCCCGCCGTTTTATGAACTGATCTTGACGCGTTTTAGCATCACTCAGCTTTTTCCCAAGCGCAGTCAATGTTCATTCTATTACGCTGACCACACTTAAGGAATACTTCTTTTGTGTTTCCTATCAACTCACTGCGCGAATAGGACCGATTTGGCATAAAACACGGCGATCACGCACAGCAAAAGAACTATGAGTTCTCTTATAAAAATTTGACCAGGAGCAATCATCAAACGGGTAGCTGGTGAAGGCGCTCGTCTATCCACATTTTTAAAAGCGAGGTCCTCGGCACTCCGATACGCACAGCTTCACGATCCACTTTTTGCAACATGTCTTTTGGCATATCGACATTGATCCGCTGTATTGGATGACTGGCTTTCAGGGTCTTTAGGTCTAAATGTTGCGTGACTTCCCCATTTTCAAAAGCTCGGTCAAAATCCTTAGCCGTCGGCTTTTTCTTTCCTGATATGCTCATGATAAATTTTCTCCTCTTTTGGCCGGCTTCTTCTTGCCGATATCAGCCGAATCACAGAACCCCGTACGGTAAAAATACATGAATAGAATTTATCATTGATCTTACCGATAATCATTGCTCGCGGCTCATCAATGAGCCGCGCTTGAATTTGGATATTGGTCACGGTCCAAAGCGCCGCCGCTTCTTCAAGCGAAAGGCCATGTTTTTGCCGGTTCACCATGGATTTTTCATGGTGATATTCAAATTCCATATTAAAAGTATACCTTATAAGTATTAAAATTCAATCTTTTGTCTATGCCGTTTTTTGCCGCCCTGCCCTACCTGACGACGCGGGTATTCAATTTCGTGCAGACTATTTTCTGGATTTTGGCTATTGGCTAACGCGAAAGCGCAGTGTTGACAGTACTTTTCTTAGGATTAAAATACCCCATAGTGAGCCGGGGATATTCTTTTTTAAGCGCCGCTAATATCTCGGGCATGCCAAGGCACTCAGGACCGGCGCCGAGACCCAAGTCGCGCAAATACTGACGAGGGTCGTAGTTAAGATTGCGCCACTGGATCATGTTTACATGGTGCTCGCCGATATATCGCCGCAGTGCGTCAAATTCCTCGGGCGAATCCGTGAAACCGGGCATCGAAAGATAATTGAGCGATACAAATCCTCCAACGCGTCTTGCCGCATCGATGCTGGCGGTCACTTCTTTAAATCCATACCCGCGAGGCTGATAATAACGCGAATAATACGGCTCACGCACGCTGTTGGCGCTCACACGCATGGTGTTGAGCCCCGCTTCAAATAACCGCGCGATGACATCCGGCCGGCTGGCGTTGGTATTGAGATTGATGGAGCCTTTGGAGTTTTTACCGCGAATGAGGCGTATCGCTTTCTCGATCACAGCGCCCGCCAGCGCCGGCTCCCCCTCGCAACCTTGGCCAAAACTCACAATCGGGTCGGCTTCACGCTCCATGTGATAGAGCGCTATCTCGGCGATTTCCTCAGGGGTGGGTGTGAATGTAATGCGATTTTGTGTGGGTGACACGCCATGCTCCGGCGGCTGAAATGAGATGCAGCCCTGGCACTGAGCGTTGCATACCGGTGAGGTCGGAATGGGCGCCTCAAAACGTCCGAGAAAAAAATTCTTCGCGTTGGCGCAGGCGTTGGCCGTCGCACAACAAGCTAGATGAGGAATGAGCCTGTTTTTGGGGAAAAGCTTCTTGTGTTCATCAATGTTTTTTTGGATGAGAGCCGTGTCCATAAAGCGCTCATCGTGGCGAATATCCTTATCGACCGGCACAGCCGAGGCATAAAATTCATTTTTATAAAAAACACACGACGCATAGGCAAAAAGCGG
>CAZAPB010000080.1:0-7416 GCA_964486835.1 uncultured Planctomycetia bacterium | reverse complement strand
CTCGCGCCATTATCCCATCTCGCTTCCGGTTTCGTCTGAACAGGGCTTACCGCGGCATGAAGCTGGGCCTCGGCATCCGTTAAGGATAATTGGCCCGTTCCCAGCAAAGCATAGGCGTAATCAAGTGTCAGGGTAAGGCGTCTGCCAAGCCGAACATTTTCAGGGGAAGATAGATCATCCGAGTACCAAGCCAGATCATAACGTTCAACTCGGAATATGTTCATGCTTGATTTGATCGCTTTTATGTCTCCGGCTTGACCGGAAAAAAATTTAGACACCGCATATCGAATGCCGCTTTCGGGATACCCGCAATAGGTTCCCTTCAACACAAACCTGGAAAGCGCCGATAAGGGCGCGACGCGCCAGGGCGATAATATTCCATCTTGCGCTATTGACAAAAAATCTTCGTGATTTACTTTTTCTCCTCGCGCGATTTTATTCGCGATCTCTTGATAAACTTCTTCATCTCCGTCAAGATAAAGATCGAAATCTTTAAAGAGCTGAGTATTTTTCAGGGATGCGACCGCGAAATCGCCGACCGAAAAAGATGAGCCTTGCATACACCACAAATCCATGCGATCCAATAAATCAGTTGTGAGCACTCCATCTCCGTGAAGGATCGACGGATCCGGTTCGTCATTAGTTGATAGATACCCCGGTTTATCCATTTTCAAAAACACAGGCAAGTAATCTGCCCGCAATAAGAACCTCCGGGCCTCTTCTCCGACAATACGATGCACATCTTTTAAAAGCTCGCCCCGGAGGCGGAGACGTTCTATCTCGTAAGGTTCAAACAATGGAGGCTGAGAAGATAGCCTCGCGGCGACGCCTGGAATATTCAAGTCATTCGCTAGGCCCGAAGCGTCCTGATAGTAGCCGTAGAGGACAGCATCGGACGACACACCTTCTTTTGCCCGCACTGCTTTTGGGGCATCCGAAACCTTCACTCCATAAGCTCCGGCCTTCTTGCCGTCGGCGATCCCATAATCCTGATCATCAAAATAAATCACTCGTCCGCGACGGCGTCCGGTAATTCTGACCTCTCTTTTAACCGACTCGATAGCTTCGCTCTTGTCAAAATCGTTGATCGCTTCAGCAGAGGTTGGGGCTAGAATTTTGACAAAATATTCGGAAATACCAAGCTTGGCGGGGATACTGTGAGACAAAAGATACCCGTTTTTACTGACAATATACATGGGCACGCCGCGATTCCGGCATTCTTCTAAGAATGCCCGCATTCCAGGCTTCAGGTATCGATCGGGATGCTTGGACCACCGGTCCACTTCAGCCGAGACGGCCGCCTCAACCTGCTGATCATACATTGCCTTAAAAAATCTCACATCTTTTCCAGAGGGATTGCTCATACTCATCGCCATTTCAAATCTTTCTGAATCGCGATATCTGATATTTTGATCGAAAAATTTGGCAGCACGACGGATATCGGCTCTTGATGGCTGTGACTTCCCGGCCCATATCTGAGCGATCACAACGGCCTGTACGCGACGTGCCACATTCAAGATATGTCGGCAAACCGTCTCATCCCAGTCGAAGACCAGCGCTGCGGCTTGTTTTGGTTTTTGATTGATAATTACCATTTCCGAATTTCTGCCTCCCGCGAGCCTCGCTCCCTCCGGGGCCACCCATTTTTCTTGTTCGGATGCGTCTAAAAGCCAGCGCTTGGTGCCCCGAAGACCAGTTCCCAGCGGGGTGAGTTTTTGGACGTCGACATGCAGCACACGTTGCATACGTGCAGGGTCAAAACTAAGCGGTGGCAGCAACAATTCTTTTGACTCAACGACAGTCACTTCATGCGGGGACGCTGTAATTTCCCTTATCTGATCGAACAGTTCTTTCTGGGGAACCTGCCGGTCGCCGACTACCGCAATAATACGGTCCTCTTCGGCAATAGGCTCATCCGCAGCGGTTTTAAGCATCTTCACAAGATCATCGGAATACGTCCAAGGACTCTGCTTGGGCCAGGCCTGCATGGGCTGAGGGTCCGTCGGCGCCATCTTTCTAATCGCCAGAGGGGTCTGCCGCTCTTTTGACTCAGCTCCGGGGCCATAGACCGCCCCCAGGCGCAGGATCACGCTCTTTTTAAGCGATTGTTCTGCCAGATATTTGGTGGCCGCGTAGAACAGGGCCCTATTTTTTAAAATTTGATCGCCGAGAGAAGCCCCGCCCCTTATCGTCCGGTAAAGCGCGCGGATATCCTGTGAGGGTTTTGCCATTATTTCCCGGACCGTGTCGGCAATGGCGCGAGATTGAACCTCTAACGTCCGCGAATATTCTTCGGCTAAAATCAGATCCTCTTCTCTTACGGTCCCCGATCGTTTTTGGCCCAGCATGTACACCTCGATCGTTGAGGCAAATATCATTTTTTTGTTGTGCCGCTCGGCCAAAGCATCCAAGATAGCGCTGGAGAGACTATTGACCGCCAGCGCCTCTTCTTCATCCGGCACTCCCAGTCCGGCCCATCCTCCTAAGTGGTAGATCACATCACTGCGAGTCACTAGTTCTTCAAGAGCCTGATAACTGGTCAAGTCTCCGTATACGATCTTAATTTTTGAGTTCGATGATGCTATCTTCAAAAGATCTTTCGACTCTTGATCTGCATCTTCTTTGTGACGCACCAGCACAAGGATCTCTTTAGTGTCAGACAGGCTCAGAAGATGCCGTATCAACTGAGATCCGATAGCGCCCGTGCCGCCGGTGATGGCGTAGGTTTTGGGCTGGGCAAACCGCGCTCCTGTAAGACGATGATCTTGATTGAGGTCCCCATAAGCGGCTGTCATGAGTTTTTTTTCGCTGAATAGACGCATGCGGTCCACCGTCAGCATTTCGCGTTGAGACAATCCGTGGTTTTGGATCCATTCCCGATGCAATCGCTCCGCATATTCGGCGGCTCTGCGGACGACCTCCTTTTTCTGCTCCGCGCTCAGAGGCGGCACATACGCGATTCTTCCGACCGTGATCCCAGGGAAGGGTTTGGCGCTTGTTTGCTCGTCCCCCAAAAGGACGCCGGCCTCTCGCAATAACGTATCCGCCTTCTCTTTAAGAATGAGCCCGGTTTTTGCAAACTCTCCAGACGGATCATCATAAAACCGCACAAGCGTCCCATCCCCTCCGATCCCGTGCCCCAGATACGGAAGCATAAATTGACTCGTCTCTGAGGCAACCTCGCCTACTGTCTTCTTCAATAACAATTTTTCCGGCTGACCAAGCACACGGGAACGCGTGAAATCAACCGCTTTTGCCCCAAAAAATATATTCGAAGAGAAGTGAGCGAGAAATTCACTGCCGGGGCTACCAACTTTAAGAGTGCGCACCTGCTTTCTGAGATCCTGCGGCAGACCCCCAAATACGAAATCAATATATTCATCGAATTTCCGGTGGGAATCCGCTATTGCTTCCGGGGTTTCGAGAGGATAAATCAGTCCCACATTTTCCGTGCCATCAAAGAGCTTCACATCGACCTTGTCCGGGTGGCTAATGTCCAATTGCGACTGAAGCGCGGCAAATTTTTTGGGATCCGGAAACTCGGTTGCCTTCAGAAGCGCCCTCAGAAGCGGTTGATAAAAAGCATTCTCATAAAATAAAAGGAGGCTCGCGTCCGTCTGACCGGCCGGGTCCGTTCCGGCCAATCTTGCTCCTTCGCCCACGAGGGGCTTCGGATGGTCAAGCACGCCGGTATCACCTTTTTTTTCTTCAAACACCGCGACGGCCTGGACAGGGCGCTCGCCCGTAGATCTCTGCAACAAGTTATGAATAGGCGATGGTGTCTCAGGCTTTGGCGTTTGGAAGTAAACGATTTCCCGGCCCGGCCCTGCATACGCAGCCCCGACTTCGGTGCTAGCCGCGGTTAAAATCGCTTTTTTTACACCAATAGCTTTCAAAAAATGAACGAATTCATCAACCGTGATGCCGCCTTGGCCTGAATCTTCCCATGCTTGAACAAGAGCTAGATGACCGTCTTTTATGACATAGGCGGATAGAGCAAAACGGCGTTCTCGCGGCCAAGCCACAAAATTGGGTCCATGCATCATCTCCGGTTTTTTGAAATGAATTTTATCCAGCTGGCTTTCCCCTTCATCCAAAAGCAAAGCGCCTGAAAATCCATTTCGGACCGGACAATCACCTATGATCCTGCCATTTTCTAGATAAACATCAAAAATGCCCGGACGCTCCGGATCCAGACTCACCACTGAGAACGGGCCTCCGCTAAGAGGTTTCCAACCACCCTCCTCTCCGAAAAAAGCCGGCGCCGTTCGCGCTACAATTTCACCATCCACAATCAAAAATCCTCCCTGGACTAGCAGACCTGACTCCGCCGTAGGCGCTGTCAATAAGACCGCCTCGGGTCGCCCGGATAAATTGGCCCACTCCGCGTAAGTTTTTCCGACTATATTATTATCGCCATCGTCCCGGGTTAATCGGCTATCTTCCTTTGAAAGATCGCGCTTTAGAATTTTTTTGTCATGCAACTGCCGGATAGTCACCCTGGAAGGATCCGTCACTTCAAAAACCATCGCCGAGGCCGTGGCCGCGCCCTCGCGGCCTATCCGGTACCTTTGTGCTCGCATCGCAGAAGCCATCGGCCATCCGTCAAGCTCCTGAACTTGAGTTGCATTGATTGATTTTTCATCTCCTGACAGCCGCGCCCCATCCGTAGATCCTGACCCTTCCACGATCACGGATCGTGGGTCCTCGGTAACGCTCGACGCATGACGCTTGACGCTCGACGCTGTAATTCCCGCCAGCCTCGCCGCGCTAACAAGCGCGGACGAGTCCGCCAACGCTTTAGTGGCGGACCTCGCTCCGGTCATTGGAGCTTTGATTTGCACTTTCGGCCAATTCAATCCATGTATAGCAATTTGAGCTGGATCAAAAGGAAACTTCAAATAACCACGCTCGGGATCTTTCATTATTATTTTTTCTTTCACGGCCCTATCCCAAAAAATAACGGCATTTCTATTATTTCCCGGATTGACACGTATTTCTTTGGCTCCCAATTTATGAGCCGCTTGATAGGCTATCGCAAGCAAAGTAACGCCTATTCTTCTGCGTCTGAATTGGGGATCAGGATTGACGGCAATCGCCGCCTCCCCAATATCTCCATCATTCATATTCAGAGGACCTTGCACCCAAGCGGGATCGTCCCAGCCAAAACGGTTCGTCGCGATCATGGCAACCGCTTTAGCCGGTTCGTAATAAAAATCCACAAAACCCGTGACAGCCCGTTCCGAATGAAGGGATATTCTCACGTTGATCTTCTTTAAAAGAAATCTGTCATCCACCCATATCCTACGAGAAACGGTAAATACAGTATTATCCGCAGCCACGATCGTGTCTGGTAATCCGGCAAGCTTGTCGCTAATTTTTTCCTCAGACCATTCCTCTTCGACCCGGTCGGCTTCGCCGCCGCCCGCCAACCTCGCCGCCGCCAGAGTCAGCACTTCTTCTGTCGCCTCCGGAGACAGATCTAAACCCTTAGTCAATTCAACCAGTCGCCCGGATTCTAAAGTGCGCATGGTCATATTGGTTTTGGCGGAGATCAAGAATTGAGTATTTGGTAGTGGCGGCGCGATCTTCTGGTTCAGAAGAATCTCCTCATATCGTTTGATATTGGTCTCCTGAAGCACTTGAGGTGTCAGGGAAATGTAAGAGATGTTCTTTTGTTTTAAGAGGTATTTTAGGTTCGGGGTGTGATAGCCTCCGGTGATTAGAATAGCGTTAAGCGGTAAGCGGTAAGTGTCAGGATCCTCGTTGCCTTTTACCGCTTGACGCTTAACGCTTAACGCTGACTCCATGTTATCTAAAAATTTCTTATCTCTTTCGTAGGTCAGCTCATAAAACTCTTCGCACTTTTTAACCATACCTTCGTACCCGTTTTCAAGAAAGAGGGCTTTGTCGTAGTAGTCCTGCTTGTTCATAATTATTTTGTTTAAAAATCCTGTGATGGAAACGATCGGATCGTTGTTGTCAGCTGCCTTATCTTTGATCTTTGATCTCTGATCTTTGATCTTTTTATATTCCTGGTATTCGTTCGGGGTCATTTGCAGGGTAAAAAGCTTTACCAAAAGCCCAAGGAGTCTCTCGGATTGAACAAACTCTCTTTCTTCCTGGGTGACGATAAGAGAGTCGAGTATTTTTTCCTCAAGTTCGTTTTGCTCTTTTAGGATTTGCCGCGGATTCAGGGATTGGCAGGATTTGAAGTAAGTTAGGTACTTTTGCAAATTAGGGTATTGAACATTAGCGTTAAAGTCGTCATTACGAGGGAGCGAAGTGACCGAAGCAATCTCAGATTTAAAATCGAGATTGCTTCCCGCCACAAAGCGTCGGCGGGCGCAGCGCTTCGCTCGCAATGACGGATAGAAGGTTTGGCGCCTACTGCTTGCCGCTAATCTTTCCTCCAACATCGCAAAGAAGGCCTTTTTGATGTTCTGGTCTTTGGAGATAGCGGCATTTTGAAGATCTTGTTGTTCTTCCTTGGGGAGAGTGGCGATAAAGTCTGCCTGCTCTTTCTGAACGGCGGTAAAGTCGATGTCCTTTTCTTTGGATTTGAGGTCCTTTAACGCATTCAGATGTTTTGGGCAGACGATATCAAGCTGCCTTGATTGCTTAAGAAGATAGTCGATGTAGTCGGTTGAGGAGATCTCATTTTTTAAGTGTTTTCTTTTGGTTTGGGTAAATGACAACAGGAGCGGGTTTAGAAGGTTTGGTTTTAGGGTTTGAATGGTGTGGTCTACGCGGTCAAGGTAGTCTTTAAATTTACCTCTTTGTTTGGCGATGTCTTTGTAGAGGTTAACTGATTGAGTATAGAGCGGCATATCTTCCACCCCCCAAAGCGTCATGGCGTGCTTACTGGTTAGGTCCAGATACTCTGTGCCTTGGAGCTTGGCTTGGAGGAGAAAGGATTTGGCGACTTGTTGTCTTTTCTCCAAAGAGGCGTATTTTCTTAAGAATGAGAGAGATTCATTGCCGTAGCCGGCTTCGAGAAAGATGTAAGACTCAGTTTCAAGAGGTAAGCGATCAGCGTCAGAATGCCTTTGGCCCTTTAACGCCTGACGCTCGACGCTCGACGCTGAACGGCTATCAAGTAAAATATCCAAGAGCCTCGCCTCATTCAGCTGACCGGAATTATTAGTGTGAGCATCCTGAATTAGGATTACCGTCTTTTTTGAATTAGCCGCCTTATAGGCATCTTCTATTGTTGCTAAGGATTCGGGAATGGTCGGCAAGAGCGTTTTAGCCCACTTTTTCGAGTCTTCAGAATCGGCGCCATTCAGCCAGTTTATTTTAGTAGGCTCGGGGCTGGCGGAGGCCAATTCCTGAAGAAGAAAACAAAAAATGAGAGATGTGGAGATGGCTCGTAGTAGGCCTCCCTTGCTTCTTGTCCTACTTAATAAAAGACTG
>CAZAPB010000079.1:0-7440 GCA_964486835.1 uncultured Planctomycetia bacterium | reverse complement strand
AAGCTCCCCGAGTTTTTTCCAATCAGGGCCGCGGACCGTAAACTCCACCGGGAAACCGCGCTGAGCAGTAAATCCCGCCTGAGAGAGGTCCTGGATAACCGCTCGCTCTACTCCGGGAATAGCGTTAAACTCTTTGCGGCAAGCCTGCATGAAATCCTGTTGCGTGAGACGATGCCCATTGATGACGGGACGATCCTTAATATCCTTCATCGTAATAAAAAGATTTCCCTGGTTAGGCATACCACCCCCGAACCCGCCGACCGCGCTGTAATAAGAGGCTGCTTCAGAGCGCTGCATGAGAAATGCTTCGGCCTTTTTGAATGCCGCGTCCGTCGCGCCCATGGAAGATCCCAGCGGCAATTGGATCCTGACCAGAAACCGGCTCTGATCCTGGGACGGAACAAATTCCTTTTTCAGAAAACTCAAAAGCCCTATCGATGAAATAAAAACCGCCGTTGACACAACTAGCACCAACCAACGCCGCTGAAGGCAGAACTCAAGTGACGACCTGTAATTTGCGGTCATATTTTTCAAGTGCCCATCAACGAATTTACCAAGCGCCGTCGTATGCCCCACATCCAAAAACTGCGAGCAACGCATCGGTGCTATCGTCAACGCTTCCAGGAGCGAGAACATGACCGCGACCGAGATCGTCACACCAAATTGATAAAAGAATTTTCCTATCATCCCCTTCATAAAAATAATAGGGACAAATATAGCCAGGATCGCGATCGATGCCGCCAACGCCGCGAAAGTAATCTCTCGGGCTCCTACAAATGCCGCTTGCACGCGGGAGAGCCCTTTTTCCTGATAGCGGGAGATATTCTCCAGTACCATGATCGCGTCATCGACGACGACGCCGATCACCAGCGAGAGCCCCAGCATCGTAAAGGTATTGATCGTGAACCCAAGAAAATAGATCACAAAGAACGCGCCCATGAGCGCGGTTGGGATCGCCAAAAGCACATTCAGAGTAGCGCTCCAGGAACCCAAAAAGAAAAAACAGACAATGGACGTCAGGATCACCGAATAGATCAGATTCATGGTCAACACATGGACGGAATTCTCAATGAACTTGGTTGAGTCAAAAACCACGTCCAGATGAGTATTCTCCGGCAGGCGCGACTGAAGCTCCTTCATTCTTTTTTTGACAGCCACGGCAACAGCAACGGCATTGGTTTTGCGCTGTTTGATAATGCCCAGCCCAATCGCCGGTCGACCGCCGGTGCGCGAAATACGGCGAATATCAGCCAAACCATCCTCCACCGAACCGACATCCTTGATGCGAATATTGTTCCAAACAGGTCCGCCGCGCACACGCTGAGGGATCACAATATCCGCGAATTCCTCGGCCGTGCCAGCTTCGCCATACACGCGCACGTTGATCTCCTTAGGGCCGGTATCGATATAACCTGCCGGAAGATCATTGTGTTGGGATGCAATCGTACCCAATACATCCTCAACGGTGATCTCCTTTTCATTCATTTTTTTGCTATTGAGCCAGACCCGCAGATTGGGGTCGACATAACCGCCCAAGCGGACATCACCAACGCCAGCCACCGCCGTGAATTGGTCCTTAAGAACGTCATTGACATAGCGAACCAGCTCAGTCATCGGCCGGTCACCCGATAGGGCCATCCACATGATCGGCTGATCTTCAGGGTTAGTTTTGGATACAACGGGAGGATCAATCTCGCGCGGCAAGTTACGTTGCGCCTGAGCAATCTTACTCTGGACATCCTGCAATGCCGCATCAATATCACGGTTCAGATCTAACTCAATGGTAATTTGACTCTGGCCCTGACCGGAAGTGGAACTAACCTCTTTGATACCTTCGACGCTCATGACTGCATTTTCAATAATATCAGTCACTTCGGTCTCCATGACTTCCGGAGCCGCACCTTCCCAGGTGACGCTGACCGACACTACCGGAAAGTCCACATCAGGCAGTTGGCTAACACCCAGGCCCTTGAAACCAATCCAGCCAAACACCAAAATACCTATCATCAACATCCAGGCAAAAACGGGATTTTTTATCGATAGATCCGAAAGAGTCATGAATATTCCTGTGCTGGGCTTACATCATGTTAAAAACCCAGGGCCGAACCCATACGCCCCGGGCTTTGTCATTAAAACAAGACTATTATTTCTTGAGCTTGGTAAATTTTGCGCCTTCCAACGTAAGATTGTACATCAAACCTGCCTGCCCGATCACAAAACCTAAGATCGGCTCCTTCAGTTTTGCTGTGTCCATTTCACCGCCGGCACCGACTGTCACGATCGCGATGGAAGCGTCCACTCCAGCTTTCCAACCAGAGCTGGCGCGAAACTTTTTCAATGCGTCCTCATGCATGAAAACCACAATAACAGATTTCTTTTGTGCACCCAACTGAAAACCGACCGACGCAGCGGCGGTGCTGTAATAATCAACCGACTTTCCTTTAACCCTCAGCACTCCCTCGCCGTACTCGCCGCCGATCGCGATCCCGGCCTTAAAAACATTGGGGAATACCAGAACGCCTTTGGCGTCGTGGACCAGTTTTTTACCGCTCTTAACCTCATCGAAGAAACGTTCCAGCGTCGCATCGGCGCTGACATTGATCTCCTTGGCCGTCGCCGCGCACGCGCGGTCGGTGACAATACCGGTCAAAAGAAGGACTATCGATAATACGATCAAACTATTTACGATTTTTTTCATGAATGCACTATGCATACCGAGGCCTCTTTCTATTTTGAAGATCCGCTATTAAGCTCTTATATCGGCATAAATCTGAAAACTGTAGTTATTCTGCCGTCCCTTAGGGCCTGTCGCGGCAATTGAGGATATGATCGCGTTGCCGAAATATGGAGAACTGTTGATACTGTTTAAAAATTGGACCAATAAAGCCTGGCTGGTGACGGTCCCTTTAACCAAAAATTTTTTATTCTTCACAGAATAGCCACTAAAAGAAACACCCGGATGCCCAATGCTATTAAGACGTAAAAGCGCCGGATGCGGTTGAGCGGCAGTAGCCAGTGGCTTCATCAAGTTCTGATTTCGTATCTGTCTATGTTGCAGATAAAGAAAAGAACCCAAGCTCAAGGAGAGCAGAGCAAACACCAAAAACACGGAGCCCATTATCCATCGATGAGAATCCAGCGGCGGAGAGCTCTTGCCTGCCTGGGCCGTCACGATAGCAGAGGTTGTCTGATCGATTACTTCCTCCGTAGGCATTGTTTCTTCGGCCTGCGAAATTACTACAGCGGCCGGTTTCACCTCTTGCGGTGGCTCTATGAGCTGGTCGTCTTGCTCATTAAAAAGAACACTTTTTGTTTTGATTTCTTCGGCCTGGCTTTCCAGGAAACGAGAACCGGCAAAAAACAGCTCATCCTCCTGCGTAACCAGCGATTCAATCCGGTTGGCCGCCGCATCATTTTCAGCTGAGGCATCGCCGGTAAAACTTGAAAGCGGATGATCCGATTTATCTTCCTCCCGAAGCAAAGGATCGAAGATGTCTTTGATAATGGAGTCAGTGGTCTTTATTCTTTTTTTCATTGTTGCATAATAAATTTCGCCAAAAATTCCTCTGACTTTCCATCGAATATAACCTCGTCCTTGCCGATCAATTCACGAACCAACGCGCCGTAGTCCTGGGCCCCGCGGGATGAGGGATGATAGCTAAAGACAGGCTCCCCATGCATCACCGACTCGACCAGTTTCACGTTCACATGGATCACGCTCTCCAATACCTTATCTTTAAAGTAATTGCGGATCGAGTCCAACATGTCGCGGTTGATACGCGCGCGCTTGTCATAAAGCGTCGGAAGAATGAGACCGCTCTTTAAGAGAGGGTTCAACTTCTCCTGTACCGAGCGAACCGTCAGAAAAAGCTCCTTCATCCCCTCCAGCGAAAAATAGTGTGTCTGCAGCGGAATGATCATCTGATCGGAAGCCGTCAGCGCGTTGACCGTCAGCGCATTTAGCGCGGGCGGACAGTCGATCACGACGTAGTGAAAAGTGTCTTTGACCGTACCAAGATATTGGCGGAGAATATATTCCCACCCTTTCAGAGCGAGAATTTCTCCAGCCAGCTGCGCCAGGGACTTGGAAGAAGGCAGGAGCGATACTCCGGGAGTGCGGGTCTTACGAATGAGAGCATGGGGCTCAGGCAACACACCCCCGAAAACGGGTTTGCCGCGAAACACGTGATAGACCGTTTCTTCTTCAGGTTGTGTGCGGACTCCATATCCCAGTGTCGCGTTGGCTTGCGCGTCGATATCGATCAAAAGAACCTCAAAACCTTCCCGCGCCAGGCCAGCCGCTAAATTGATCGAGGTGGTCGTCTTCCCGCAACCGCCTTTTTGATTGATCACGGAGAAAACACGGCCTTTTCTCTGAAAGAGTGAGGGAGGAACAATAAAAGGCGGAGCTTGTGGCTCAGAAGGAACATCCAGTTTGCCTTTTTTGGTGTTTTTTTTCAGCTTGGCAGATATAAGTTTAGCCGGCTTTTCTTCCCGGATGGCCGGCCCGCCAGACACTGGAGCCGCATTCTGTGCCGCCGCCTCGGAGGAGATCTGCGGAGAAATCGCGGAGGTCAGAGGCGAAGACGGAACCGCGTTTTTTTCTGACGCAGGTTCATCAAAAAAATGCCTTAAGATCTCATTATCAAAAATACGGGATTTGTGCTCGAACATTTCACTGCCTTCGCTCTATCGAGGCGTTACCAAACAATCTTGGGTAGCTTGGCTATATCAAACCAATATCGTTCCTGAATCGTAAGAACCTCCACAAGCCGCTCATAGCTCAGCGGCTTGGTGATATAGGAGTTAGCGCCAAGATCATACATCAATGCAATATCTTGCTCATCACGTGAAACAGTCAGCACCGTGACCGGGATTCGGCGAAGCCGTGTGTGTGATTTTATCTCTTTGAGCGCCTGGCGACCGTCTTTTTTCGGCATATTCAGATCTAGAAGGATCGCGTTGGGCCGTGGATACAAAAACGGATTGTTGTATTCACCGCGGTTTAGCAGGTAATCCATCAACTGCTCGCCGTCAACGACACGCTTGAGCCGATTTTCGATTCGGAATTCAGAAAGCGCCGAACTGGTCAACTCGTACTGGTCGTCATCATCCTCGGCAATCAGAATGATCCCTGTCTTTCTCAAATTATCCATGGGTACTATTATTGAACTTTTTAAATAATTTTGCAAGGCAATGAAAGAATGAAAGTCGTCCCTTCGTCGACCGAGCTCTTAGCCGTGATGTTGCCGCCGTGAAAAATAGCGATCTTCTTGCATATCGCAAGTCCCATACCACTGCCCTCATACTCAGATTTATTATGCAGTCGCTTGAACGGTGTAAAAATAAGATCCAGATACTGCTCGTCAAAACCGATACCGTTGTCACGTACACGGATCTTGCAATGATCCTTTCCCGAGGGTTTGCAGTCAATAAAGACAGCCAGCTGCCGGTCCGCTTTCCTAAACTTGATTGCGTTGCCGATCAGGTTATGGAATAGATGCGCAAGTTGCGCCGGGTAACCTTCAATCTGCGGGAGCCTCTCAACCTGAACATGAGCGCCGATCTCGGTAAGCTTCTCCTGAAAATCAGAGATCACCTCACGGACGATCTCCCCCAGATCAATCTTCACTAGTTTTCCGGCTTTGCGAACACGCGAAAATTGGCGGATATCCTCCATCATATGCATCATTTGTTTGGCAGACTTATCAATCCGCTCCAAATGACGGCAGCCTTCCTCGCCCAAAACCTGGCTGTAACGATCCCTCAGGAGCGTCTCAAATCCCATGATCTTTTGCAAAGGCTCCTGCAGGTCATGAGAGGCGACGAAAGCGAAAAGCTCCAGCTGTTCTCTTTCCGCGCTCACAAAGGCAATCTCCTTTTCTCTGGCAATTAGCCGGTTCTGCCCCCGCCAGATCACACTGACCAACAAAATGTTCAAAAATAGCAGGAATGCATACACGGCCAAAAGAGAATTCTGGCTCTTGTCGCGCAGTTCGAACGCCTCGGACACAGGCTGAGTCACCAAAACTCCCCATCCATAAGCAGTTACCGGCATATAAGCGACAAGGCTCAGCTTTTTCTCAAACGGATCGATAAAAAAATCGGCGCCCGATTTTCCGCGTTTCATTTTTTTCACAGGTGGAAAATCAGAGTAATCGCTGGCTGGATTTTGGTCGTAAAAATTGCGATAGCGAACCGCCGTCCCCTTCTGGTCCACAAAGTAGACGGTCCCTGCCTGGCCCACCGCTACCGATTGTATCCAGTCGGAAAGAGTGCGCGCCTTGATCTGCAGCATGAGCACCGCCAGTATCTGGCCGTCGTCCGAACGTACGGGAACCGCTAGCGCAACCACGTCATAGCGAGGCACCTCCGGCCTTGTATAAATGCCGGAAATAAAAGGCTCTTTTTTGGAAATAACACCTCGGTACCAATCAGTGAACGACAGATTCTCCCCGACCGATCCGGGAATTTCAGGAAGCGAAGCCATACGAGTCCCGTAAATATCGATCAAAATTATCTGGTCAATATACGAAAAATCCCTGAAAACCTGGCGCAACCTATCAATCGCCAGACTCCATTGGCCTCGGCGGATCATATTTTGAAATGATATACGGCTGGCCAGGGAGATGCCCACATCGGCCATACGGTCAAACTTTTCGGTCAGGATAACCGCGGAAAGCTGCGCGAGCGTCAGACGCCTGGCTTTGGTAGCCTCCGTCTGATCCTGATAAGAAGCATAATAACTGTACGAAGCTAAAAAAATAAACGGCAGGACAACCAGCCCAAAAAGGATAAACCGGATGGCTCTCTTATTCATAGTTATCCCCGCAGTAAATAGGCAATTCAAAAAGGAATTGCATCATTATGCTTTCAGTATAGCCTCCGGCCAATGATTGTTGAAGCATAAACCGCTTCAAGTTCTGTTCTGTAGACCCAAAACCCCTGCGGTTGATCATCTTGTCCGCGTTTTTCCAATCCCGTCACCTGAGGCCATCCCATCCGCCCTTACTCCCCCACCGTGGACGCAATTAATTCCATACGGGTCAACCTATAGTCAACCAGTGATCCTCGGGCTGAACAAACCCGGCTATATTATAGAGGAAAAATAAAATAATGTACTTCATTTCAGCCGCCGGAAAGAAGCTATCTCCGAAATAAAAAGACTGCCAAACTCTTTTAGCTTCTTTTCACCGACACCGCTGATGCGCGCGAATCCATTTTCATCCTCAGGCAGATCCCGGGCCATCTGCTTCAGTGATACATCTGAAAAAACAATATAAGCGGGTACATTTCGCTGATCGGCCAGTTTCTTCCGTAAGCGCCTCAAATGTTCAAAAAGCTCCTCATCACAGTCTATCTCTCCGGCATGGCGGGGTTTAGGCACTTTTTCAACGCGCTCTTTGGATAAGGAGGGCGGCGCGGCGCGTTGTGTCAGCG
>CAZAPB010000078.1:0-7534 GCA_964486835.1 uncultured Planctomycetia bacterium | reverse complement strand
AGGCGGCCAGATCTACAGTTATTTCCTAAAGGATCCTAACGTTTCGAGCGGAGAGCGAGTATGGATCCCGCTTCCTAAAATAGGCCAAAAACAGTGCTTTTATGAAAAAATCACTGATACCTATTATCGGTTTCAGAATATTGAGGAGAATGACGCGGTGTATGGGATCTATATCTGGCTGGAAAATGAGCTGAACTTCATTGGTGTTTGGGTTGATCATCATTATATTGACGTGGAGAATTCTTCGCGTTACCGGTTGAAATTGGAACAAAATGAGCAGAATCGGAAATTAAGCGATCGGGTTATTACGCAAGCCTATTCAATGTTTCCGCGCGCAGATGAGGAAATAACCAGCGAAGAATGGCAGGACCACTTAAGGCAGGAAGTTATTATCAAGGGTTTGACGCTTGTAGCCGCCGGCATCACGGACTTTGAGGCTATACGCGAAGGCATGCGAAAAGCGGTTCGTCGCGACAGAGAACATCAGCTAAGAATTCGTTCAATGAAATCGAAGCGTCCGATGCCGGATCCATTTGGCGCGAGGCTGGCGGAAAATACAGCGTCAAGCGACATGCGTCATGCGTCAAGCGTTAATACAAACCGTAACGCTGAAAATGGCGCCAAGCTGGCGGTTCAAACCAGCACGGATGCTGAACTCATGGATTTGGTTCAAGAAGCCAAGAGAAAAATAGAGAAAAAATTTATACAAGTTACGACCAGGTATTTTACCCAGACTCATTCTGACCCAGCCGTGGCTGAATTCACCAATTGCACATGGTCGGCCGAGACCCTGGCGTTGGTTTTGTCCGAATTGACGGGGATTCCGATCGGTAGTTCCAACGGGGCCGTCAATATCCGGATTGAGACCGGCCACTGCATTGATCCGTCCCTTCGTTTTCCGTGGGTTGTTCATCGCTGGGTTGCCATTTACAGAAATGAAAAGCCGGTGGTTTATTGTGACGGGGCTTTTTGGATGCTTGGCAAGAAATATGATGGGCGGCTTTTAGTTATGTCGTATGAAAAGGCGCTCGATGAGCTTCATCTTCTTGGACTGGATGCTTCGATCGAAAAATCTATTCAGGAGGATCAGCGATCGGCGGGGTTATCTGAAGCTGCCATGCGTCAGTTTGTGGAAGAATTAAAGCAGAACCAGAAACCGACTTACCTGGGAGAAAGTTTTGAGGGCATCCCAGCTCTTGAAATCGCCAATGCCTATCAGATGAATAGACGAACTTTGGATGGTGGTGTATCGGATTTTGATCCCCAAAAAGTTGCCCGTTTCAGGCAAGCCGCCGAAGAGATCCTGGCAACTATTATGGAGGAGGCAATCCCGACGGATGGCATGGGCGAGCGACTTGGCGCGAAGCTGGCGGCGGACTACATAAGGAAACCTTCATGGCTTAATGATACCCAATTTGTTCTTAGTTTGTTCTTGCTTGGTCACTTGACTACCGCTGACAAAAAGATCTTAAACGAAACATTGCTTTCTCTTGACTACCAATCGGGCAAAGAATGGATCGAACGCCGGCTAGACGAGTTGGCTGTTGCGCGTGCTGTTTCGAAGCCGCTGATCGTGGGCCGATTGACGAGCGCATTGAAAAAAAGCCAACAGTATCACCAGGAATATTTGGACAGAAAGACCCCGCACTTAAGCGTTCTGGCGGTTCACATGACGTTGCAGCGCCTCAGGCGGTCTTACGCGGCTCACACAGCTACTGTAAGGGTCAACGATTGGCCGGAATTTAGGGATCAAGTTCGTGAATGGTTCAACCGATGCGAAGGGATCGACTATTTTACGTATCCGATCCCTAGATCTGATGTTTACTCAATGAAATCGGCTCGTCCCGGGTATTGGATTGAAGCAACCTCCGCGCACGAGGTGAGTTCAGAGATCGTGCACTTCTTTGAAAGGACCACAGAAAGAACTTTGAAGGTCCCGCTTGATATCCGGATGCTTAAAAAGAAAGGCGCGCAGGAGTATGTGTTGTTGGTTGAGCCGGTTGGGGCGAAGCTGGCGACCTTACAATTGCGTCACCACACGTATACACCCAAGGCCGCAGGATTCAGCGCGTCGGTTAGAGGCGAAGCGCCAATGTCTCCCGGCGAATTTTCCAGTTGGTTGAATGAAAAAATGGGACAAGCCGCTTTCGAAGGCCTCTATAGGCGCATTCAACAACTGCAGGCCGAGCGAACGGCGAACACACACGGCACAAGCACTCTTTATTACGATAGGCCGGAGATCGAGGATAAATCTGCGGCTATTGTTAAAATGACCGCCAAAGGGATCAAAAAGCATTCAGGGTCTATCTGCTTCTTCAGGATCGATCCCGAAAAACACACGGATGCGTTGACGCGCTATGCGTCTGAGCGGCTTAAACAATATCGCGGCATAGATTTTGTCAATGCCGGTGAAAAGTACGCGGGTGGAGGTTTTTGGCCGGTATTTAGGTTTAGAGTCGACGATTCGGCCGTTGAACTTGATCCGAATTTACCCGGCCGGTCCTATCGATTCAAATCTTTTGCAGCTGAAATCATACCTCATGATGATATTGAAGCGCTGATCCTTGGATCTTATTCCATAGCGCGCCTGATCCTTGAAGCCGCCTCTAAAGATGAGGATATGAACCATGATGTTCCGATCTTTGTTGTTCCTAACGTCGAAGCTGATATTCAGGGCCAACCGCTTTTCTTCAATGGAGAGCCTGAATGGGTTATCCCGGATAAGCAGGATCCGGGTTCATTCTGGACGATGAGCAGGCAGGATCTGCTGGATTGGTATGATGCCGTGGCTGCTACGCGGGGAGCGAAGATGGCCGACGGTTCCAAGAGCACCGAGAAAGCAGAGTGGACTCTGGATGACGTGGCGCGTGAAGCGGTGGCTCGCCAGCGGGAGTTTCCCGCTTGGAATGCCCCGCAGACGCTCACGACCGCGGATTTAGAAGCTATTTTTGGCTCCGCTTTGCCACAAATTTTGAATTTTGTTTCGGATCGACCGGGTGTTAATACGAGTGATATTGAATCTATTGAGCGAGTAAGGCAGGCAACCGAGTACACAGATGTGTACGAATACAGTTTTGAATACTCGGGGATCCGCTATTATTTTTATGCAAAAAGTCCGCTCGTGGCGCACGACTTCTTCTCGGGCCGGTTCGAATCACTGGACACGTTTAGAAGGGAAGCGACAAGGACGAATCGGGCGGCTTCTTCTCCTGCGCATCCGCGAGCGATCGCTGTTGTTAATAATGAGATACCATTCTTAATTACAACAAAATGCCCCGGAATTTCAATTCGCGACCTTGCTCATGAGCACCATTTATGGACTGATTCCGATTTGCTCCAAAAAGTTACTCGCGCGGTTGCGCATGAATTAGACCGAATACACGCGTTGGGAATATGCCACCACGATTTGTGGGCTAAAGACCGTATCTATGATCACATATTTGTTGATATCAATAACCTGGAAGGGCCAACAGCCTATTTTATCGATTTTGGGATCGCCGAGACAGCAGACGATGTAGGCTCGATGAGATTGAGCACAAATTTTAGAAAAGAAATGGAATACCTGCAAACGTTTTTTGTTTCAAACGCGTATGAGAATCGCCAAACAATAGAACATATTTTTAATCTATCGTACGCGGATGGTTTTTCTGGCCGAGAGACAGGCGCGAAGCTAGCGAAAAATACAGCGTCAAGCGTTATGCGTCGTGCGTCAAGAATGTCATCCCGAGTGAGCTGGCCACGTTTTCTGGCGGGCAAATCGAGGGATCTAGCGTATATGACAGATTCCTCGGCTTCGCTCCGCTCCGCTCGGAATGACGAGGCAAGCCCTAACGCTGAAAATGGCGCGCGTGCCCTCCGAAGCTCGGAGAGCGCAGGAGGGAGGTTGGCGGCTCGCAAACCGGTAGGCGTCGTTATGCTTGACGCTGATTCAGGCAAAACCCTGACGGATGAGGATTTCGAGCCCAGCGGCGTGAGAGTATTTGAAGACCGTAAGGAGGATTTGCCATTTGTTCGGGCTGACAGGCCGAGCAGAGGGTTCAAACGCCCTGGCAAGATCGCGGTCAACGGGCTTGAGCTTGATTTTTCCAAGCCCCAAGCTCTTATCATGTCGTTATTGTCAAACCCGGCGGCCATTGTCGATAATTTAAACGAATTTGCCAGGAAAACATCCAAAAAGAACCGCCGTACCGTAAGAGTCGAGGGACAGCACGCGCAAAAGAGTATTTTGATCAACGGCAAAAAACCGTTACCAACCGTTTATCTGGCGGATTTACACGGCAACTTACCGGGACTATGGACCGTCTTGATGGATGAGGTCGAACTCAACGGTCAGAGGCTGACGATTCTCGAAGCAATTCTGCAAGGGCGCGTGAAACTGCGCCAATCCGGAGATATTGTTCACCCTGATAGGTTAAAGCTGCTGGAGGACCATTCCGCCTATTTGCTGTCATTTTTAACTTTAAGTTTATTGGCTGCGCTCAAGAACGCGTCACCGGACTGTGTCGATTTTACGATGGGTAATCATGAGTATAGTGTTATCAGCAGGTACAAAGCTTTTAAGAACAACCGTTATCAGGACAGGATCTTTGAAGAAGCTGTGTCCGAATTCTTAACCGCCTCTATTGGATATACGCGGACACGTACGCATTTACAGATAGAACGTGTTTTTAAAAGCATGGCCGCCAGTGTGCTGGATACGTTTCCCGAGGGGAAACCGGGCATCATGACGCTGCACGCGGGATCTCCTCGCCCGGCAGACGCCAGATCATTGACCGCTTATGAGGAGATCCGTGCTAGGAAGGGGATCGATAGCAAAGCCTATTTTCACATCATGACTAATCGTGACGTCATAGATAATCCGCGCCGTGCCGGTAAGGCTCTGCGCGTCTTGCTCAAGGCTGCTAATGCCAGGCTGCTGGTGACCGGTCACACATATTCTGGATTTAGAAATGACATCTATAGCGGCCTGAGGAAATTGGTCGATCCAGTGACCGGGCAGGAATGCTTTGCCATTCTTGAAAACCGGTTCGGCCAGGCGCAAGTGGTGCTCAACAACGTATTTCCCGATGTCATGGGATATCTTTTTGTGGACCCGCAAAAACCATGGCCAGACGATATTCTCGATCTGCAAGGTCCCAACGGATCGGCTTTTCGCGTGATCAGGGTCAGAGAAGATGGCAAACCCAGCCGCAGCAGAGCTTATGAGTCCTATCCGCAGGAAAAATTGACCTATGATTTCTTGCGCGGCTCATCCAAAGTTTCCGGCAAATACCTTGTGTCCGAAGAGGTGATACAAGTAGGCAAGTCCAGAGCGCGACTCAGGATCGACCGTTCGGGGAATGTGTGCCTGGTCGATGAGGATGGACGCGAGATCGAGAATACCCGGGCCGCGTTTGGGGAAAAGGAACACCATTACTGGGTCGCGCATGATGGTAAAAAATTCTATCGCGCGCATTCTCAAAATAAAGAGACGGCAGCCGGGCTCGTATTGAATCCCGGCCAGCTTACTCTGTGGGGTTGGTTAAAAGGGGCAAAAAAATTCACGCTCGATAGATCCTCCGGCACTTTTGATTTTAAAGAACATCATTTTACGCATTTGACTATGGCGCCGTCTGGAGCTCGTTTGATCTCCGCTCTTCTGCCAACGATTGACGGCTATCGCCAGGATAGCGATGCCTCCGTTCGCGAGGACCGCACAGTTGCTCTGGGAAGCACGGAAGATGTGAATAATTTTTCTCATTTATCAAATCTGACGGGCGCGAACACCAGGGATTTGATGTTCGGCGAACGATTATTGGAATGTTTGATGCCATCGGTCGTCGGAAGAGAATACTCTATTATTGAGTTGGGACCGGGCTCAGGCCGCGCGTGCAAGAAGATGGGTTTACTGGCCGCCAGGTTAAAACAACGCGTCCGGATCGAAACGCTTGGCTTGATACCGATCGCGCCAAGATATGGTTTGCTTGTGAGCGCTACCCAGATAGCCGCGTGGACCGCACGCGAACTAAATAAAAATGCCGACGACACTGTGCTAAAAAACCTGTCTAGGCATCTCTGGTGGGCCTCGTTAGAGCTTGGTTTTGAACTTCAAA
Source organism: uncultured Planctomycetia bacterium (assembly GCA_964486835.1). Taxonomy (GTDB): domain Bacteria; phylum Omnitrophota; class Gorgyraeia; order 2-02-FULL-51-18; family 2-02-FULL-51-18; genus CAMDWQ01. The sequence continues at coordinate 1,442 of CAZAPB010000078.1, read as the reverse complement.
GACGGGGCTATCCCGTTTTTGATGTCCAACAAACGCCGTACATCGACCGACAATACCTTGGCAAGTTCGGTGAGGATGAAACGAAGATCAATAATAAATATGATTTTGTATACGACGATCACGGCGGTTTTTACTATGCTCTTGATAAAGCCCAAAACCGTGCGGCTGTTTATGAGAGGGCTATTGCCTTGGCTGGAGATCAGGGAGTTTTATATTTTACCAAAGGGTTTAAAGAAAGTGATTCTGGCCTCTTTGCGACAGGCAAACTCAGTGAATACATTCTTATTACAACGTTTCAAGATGATACATTAGTCGTGCGCAAAGATAGCGATATAGCCAAAGCTTTTATCGGTGATCCAGAAGCGCAGGCCTCTATTGAACGGCATCGGTTTTTAGTTTTAAAACAAACAAAGATGATTGATATTATCAAGAGTGCTGTACATAACAACCAATCAAAGCCCATTCCTCAATCCGCCCGCCTGGCTGCTCCAATAAGAAAAGCGTCAGACGTTCATAGGTTTAGCGCCAGAAGAGCAGGGGGTCTTTCTCGAATAGACTTATTTGGAAAAAAGACAGAAAGTGTTGAGGAGTTGCTAGATCATGAGGATCAAATTCTTTGGTATGAAAAACAGGGGGTTTATCGTATCCCGATGAATGGGGCGCTTGTTAGAAATCTATCCGACTCTGATATCCATCTATTTTCTTCCGGCGCGACTATGTGTACTAATTATGCGATCAGAGGCACTAGTAAAGAGGAACAGTTTGTTCGTCTTGGTGTTTTTCACCAAATAGTCCCATTTACGGAGGGTAGGACATATGTTGAGCGGCAGGGTCATCCGGGAGAGGTTGATCGGGTTGAGGGAACGGTGATGAATCAGTTTTCTACAGGATCAGAATTAACCATCGTTGTCGATTTTGGGTTCGTGACAGGTAAAAAGGCAGGTTCTCGCTCTATGCTTGATGAGATATCAACCGCTTATAAGCTATTGGGGATAAAAAGATATTTGGCCAAACATTCAGGCGAAAGAAAGTACCGCGTTCTTTTCTTGTGCAGACCGGCTGACGCTGTGAGCGCTATAACAGTTTCTGGCGAAGGGGTAGGTTTAAGCCAGTCTAGCAGCCCGCTTTACGGCGGAAACGAAACACCATTCAGTTGGTCCTGGGAAGAGATAGATCGGATTTTTCGCGAGCAGTCAGCACTTAGCGGTAATTTTGAATTTGCCGCTATTTCATTGTACGCGGACGAATGGCCCACGGCTGATTTTGCCAGATTGATCAATGTTGATCAGTCGATGCTTAATTTAATGGTTTCAGGCCGTGGCGCAAGATTGGCTGGCGATAATATAAAATCTGATACGGTCGCAGGTTATTTAGAAAAACCAGTGCTCCGGATCGCGCCGCCGACGATCGTCGGGATCGTCTTTCCCTTCAGGGTCCAGTGG
>CAZAPB010000077.1:0-7535 GCA_964486835.1 uncultured Planctomycetia bacterium | reverse complement strand
ATCCTGCGCGCCTATGCGCTCGGCGCCCGCATGGCGGAGCAAGCGGCGTAAAAGCGGGTACAGGCCAGGACACCGAGTGTCATGCCCATCAATGGTACAATACTCCTATGTATAAACTGATTCCCGAAGCGATCGAAGCGTATGCCTCCTCACACAGCACTCCCGAAAAAGATATCCATAAGGAACTGGTCGAGGCGACCAAACAAAAAACCCAGCAACCTCAGATGCAGACTAGCCACTTGGAAGGTACCTTCCTAAAGCTGCTTGTCACCGCGATAGGTGCCAGGAGAGTGCTGGAAATAGGTACTTTTACCGGCTACAGCGCTTTGCGTATGGCAGAAGGCCTTGCCCAAGGGGGAAGGGTTTTTACCTGCGATATTGATAAGGAAACTGGCAAGATAGCCCGCGAGTTTTGGAACAAAAGTCACCACGGTCGAAAGATAGTCCAGGAATTGGGGCCGGCGCTGAAAACGATTAAAAAATTAAAAGGTCCCTTCGATCTTGTTTATATCGACGCGGACAAAGAGAACTATCTGAACTATTGGAATGCTTGTCTGCCGAAGGTGCGCCAGGGGGGTGTCATTCTCGTCGACAACGTTCTTTGGGGCGGCCGTGTTTTGGACCCGCAGGATGACAACGATAAAGCGATAGCCGCGTTCAATGAAGTGGTTTTCAATGATAAGCGTGTCAATCTGGTGATGTTGACCATCCGGGATGGAGTCACGATGGCGGTAAAAAAATAGAAAATGCCGTTGATCCCCAGGCCCAAGCCAGCTCTAGCCGATCTGGACAGAGAGATAAAAAAAGTAGCCGATCCCAGGCGGGCCGCGATCTGCCGAACTTTTTTTAAAACCGGCCCCGGGCAATACGGTGAGGGCGACCTATTTATAGGCGTCAGTGTGCCGGACGTGAGAAAATTGTGCAAAAAATATGATGGAATTTCAGTTCAAGACGCGATTAGTTTGTTGAAATCCCCGGTACACGAAAAGCGGCTGGCTTCGCTGATCCTATTGATCCGGCAATTTGACCGTGGAGACGAAAAGACGAGGGAAAGGCTGCATAAGCTGTATCTGAAACACTTAAACCGCGTTAACAACTGGGATCTTGTGGATGTCAGCGCTCATATTCTTGTAGGGCGCTACCTTGAGGATAAAAATAGAGCGCTTTTATATTCTTTGGCTAAGGGTGGTCTTTGGCAGAGGCGTGTGGCAGTGGTGGCGACATGGCATTTCATCAGAAAAGGTGATTTTAAGGATATCCTGAAACTTTCACGGATCATGCTCAAGGATACCGAAGATCTGATCCACAAAGCCAGCGGATGGATGCTCAGAGAAGTGGGTAAGCGCGACAGGTTGGTTTTGGAAAATTTTCTCAAAAAAAATTGCGTTGCCATGCCCCGGACGATGCTGCGCTACGCGATAGAAAAATTACCTCAAAATAAAAAAACCGAATATATGACCGCCGCAAAAAAGAAACCCACCGCGCGGCATATAGGTATATAGTGGTCGCTAGGAGAGCCCGATGAATCAGGAAAATACACACAACGGTTTTGGTGGTTTGGGGATAGCCCCGGGCATACTGAACATTATAGACGGATTGAAGTTCAAGGTCCCAACGCCCGTGCAGTGCAAGGCGATCCCTGTCGCGGTCGAGGGAAAAGACATACTGGCTATCGCGCAGACAGGCACCGGCAAGACACTGGCTTTCGGGATCCCGATGGTTCAGCGGCTGGCTCAGGGTCCGGGCCGGGCGTTGATCCTGGTTCCTACCCGCGAGCTGGCTTTGCAGATCGATGAAACACTGCGCAAGCTAGGCAACCCCATGAATATCCGCTCGGTGATCGTTATTGGCGGTATGGATATGGCTACGCAGGTCAAACTTCTTCAAAAAGAGAACATCCGGATGATCATCGCTACACCCGGACGCGTGCTTGAACATCTGGAGCAAAAAACCCTTTCCGCGGAAGATCTGAAAATGACCGTGTTGGATGAGGCGGACCGCATGCTGGACATGGGTTTCGCGCCGCAGATCGAGCGTATCGCTAAATATCTTCCCAAAGACAGGCAGACTATGCTTTTCTCGGCGACGATGCCGGCCGCTGTTCTTAAATTAGCCGAACTTTATATGAAACTGCCGATACGTGTCGAGGTCGCTCCTTCAGGCGCCGCTCCGGAAAAGATAGCGCAGGAACTTTTTATTGTCCACCCGGACCATAAAATGAGGCTCTTGGGAAAAATTCTGGGCGAGTATCACGGCAGTGTGCTTGTTTTCACGCGCACCAAGGCCAATACCTGGAAATTGACTCGCGCTCTCCAGCAGATGGGCCATAAGGTCAATGAGCTTCACTCTGACCGCACACAGGGCCAGCGGCGGCATGCATTGCAGGGTTTTAAAATGGGCACCTACCGTATTTTAGTCGCCACCGATATCGCCGCGCGCGGTATTGATGTCAAAGGCATCGAACTGGTGATCAATTTTGATCTTCCCGATGAAACCGAGAATTATGTTCACCGTATCGGCCGTACCGGCCGCGCGGGGATGGAGGGACACGCGATAACGTTCGCGACCCCGCAGGAGGGCGCGGATGTGCGCCACATTGAAAAGCTGATGAATCTCTCACTGAAGGTCAGCAGACATCCCGATGTTCCCGCCGATAGCTTTATCCTATCGAAGAATGACGCCAAGACCAAGCATGTATATGCCGACGCCGCGCGTCATAGCAGTGGACGCCCTCAGTTTGAGCCGCCTGTTCAACCGGCTAAGCGGGAAAAATTTATCAAAAAAGACACCCGCCGAAAAGCTTCATAAGATTTATTTCTGGACAACTAGACCAGAGGCAGTGTTGAAAATGCTCTTGAAGGGTCTTTTTGTGCTGATCGATGGCGATAATGGGCACTGTCTCGGTGTTCCAGATTCATTATTATAACCGTCCTCTGGTAAATTCTGTTCTTTCGCAGTATGATAAATCCCGGGATGGGCATAAAGAGCCCTTGATGTGGGCTCAACGGCAAGGCATGTGGAGATGTTTTAAAATTTTCCAGGTAAAAAGTCTTCTAATTCTTCCGATGCACGGGCTAAAATAAATTTATAGGTTTTGGATTTTACCACTGCCGGATAAGAAGGCTTAATCTAAGGAGCTGCGATGATGAATAAATTGATTCTGATCATGGGTTTTGCCGCCAGCATGGTTTTTTCTTCCGAGGCAATCGCCGCTGATGAGGTAGTACCACAGCCGCAGTTACCTCAGCGTCAGGTCCAGGCCGCCAACTACTCCGGCGGCGGTACTGCCGTCGGTGGTTATGATAAAAGAGCCGCGTTCTTGTTGATCCATCAAAAAGAGATAAAGCTTACTCCCGATCAGATTGCTGCCGTTCAGAAGATTGCTGTTGAGAGCCAGGAAAAGCTAAATCGCCACAAAAAAGAGCTTGATGCCTTTGCGAGAGAGTTGCAAGCCGCACTCGGCCAGGAACAGCCCGACACAGTCGCCGCCAAAGCGCTCGTCGACAAGTACTTTCCGTTATTAGCGTCTAACACCAAGGAAAATATCGATAGTCTGTCCAGCGTCCAGGCGATTTTGACCCCTGGGCAAAGAGTCAGCGCAAGAAAGCTGTTGAATGAGGTTAGGCAAGAGCGGCGGGAGGGAAGAGAGAATTTAGCGGGCAAGAGTGGCCAAAAACAAGAATCGCCGCGCAAGGCAAGATAAAATAGATTTTTCTAATTTCTAGAACTTAATCCCAAGACATATTTTATATAAGTCATTTTATTTAAACAGCTTATATAACAATAGCGATTATTTGCCAACTTCACACAAAATTCATAATTCATTCATCAGTCCTTTATAGAGAAAATTTATACTTTTCGCAGTGAGATCTGATTTAACCAATAGGAGCCCCTGATGTTTAAACGTTCATTTGTGGTATTGATAATAATGCTGACAGCTAGTGGTTTGTTACGCTCTGATGCGGTAGGCGCTAAGAGTGTGAATTCAATACAGATCAAAGGATCTGATACCATGGTCAATCTTGTGCAGGGATGGGCCGAAGAATTCATGAAAAAGAAGCCGGACGCTTTGTTGGCTGTTACCGGCGGAGGCTCCGGCACCGGGATCTCGGCATTGATCGGCGGAAGCTGTGACATTGCTATCTCATCTCGCGCGGTCAAGCCCAAAGAAATAGAACTCGCCAAGAAAAAAGGGGTGGAACCTAAAGAGTACAAGGTGGCTCTCGATGGTTTGGCGGTTGTTGTGAGCAAGGATAACCCTGTATCACAACTGACGATGGACCAGCTCAAGAATATTTTCACCGGGAAGACAACCAATTGGAAGGATGTCGGTGGCAAAGATGCCAAGATCGTGATCCTATCCCGCGAGGTCAATTCGGGAACGCACGTTTATTTTAAGGAACACGTTCTTCGCAATAGTGACCCAAAATCCAAAGAAGAATTTTCTCCCGAAGCTCTTTTGCTTCCGTCAAGCCAGGCGATCGCTGATGAAGTCCTGCAGAATTCAGACGCGATCGGTTATTACGGAATGGGTTACATCGGTAAGGATCACAAAGCGATCTCTGTCGCCAAGGACAGCGCCGCCGACTATGTGGAGCCGACCGTTGATAATGTGGTGAATAACTTCTATCCCATCTCCCGCCCGCTTTTTATTTATACCAAGGGCGAGCCTGAAGGACAAGTCAAAGAGTTCCTGGACTTTATTTTATCGCCTGAAGGCCAAGCGATCGTTGAAAACATGGATTTTGTGCCTGTGAAAAGATAAAATATTTTTTCACGTATGAACGAAGCTAAGCGAATTAAAGAAGTCGTCGTTGAAAGCGCGATAAAAATAAGCGGCCTTGCCTCTATTTTTATCGTCGGGCTCATTTTTGTTTTCCTTCTAAAAGAAGGCGTGAAACTTTTTGGGACGGAGCACATAGGCCATTTTATTTTTGGCCGTAGTTGGTATCCGATCTCGGAGCCTCCTGAGTTTGGTATCCTCCCGCTGATCCTGGGAACGCTTCTTGTGACTCTGGGAGCCGCGATTATCTCCATCCCGTTCGGGATAGCGGCGGCTATCTATATTGCCGAAGTAGCGCCGCCGCGTATGAAGGAAATATTGAAATCAGGCATTGAGTTATTAGCGGCGATACCCAGCGTGGTCCTCGGGTTTATCGGCATGGTTACAATTGTTCCCTGGGCTAAAACCCTATTTCACATTCCGACGGGATTGACGGCATTTTCGGGCTCAGTGATTCTTGCGTTTATGGCGATGCCTACGATTGTATCGATTGCCGAAGATGCGCTGCATAATGTTCCCAAATCCTATAAAGAAGGCGCCTATGCGCTCGGAGCCACCCAATGGCAGACGGTTTACCGTGTGGTGCTTCCGGCCGCTTCATCAGGGATCATGGCGGCCGTGATGTTGGGCATCGGGCGGGTAGTCGGTGAGACCATGGCAGTGATGATGATCACGGGAAACTCAGCTGCCATGCCGAGGGGTTTTTTGTATCCGGTCAGAACACTCGCGGCCCGGGTGGCGGCCGAGATGGGGGAGACGGTGCAGGGAAGTGATCACTATTTTGCGCTTTTTGCGATCGGCTGTGTATTATTCTTGATCACGTTCGTGATCAATATGACCGCCGACGTATTTTTACATAGAAACCGGCGCTGATATGACCCCTAAAAGAATACAAAAAGTCGCTTTTGCGTGTCTGCTTCTGGCGACACTGCTTGTGATCGTTCCGGTGATGGTCGTGATCGCCATTATTTTGCGCAATGGTCTGGCGGCTATTTCATGGGAATTTTTGACCCAGATGCCGACATCGGGAATGAGGGCCGGCGGTATTCTTCCGGCCATCGTCGGAACATTCTGTCTTGTGACAGGCGCGATATTTTTCGCGTTGCCGTTGGGCCTTTTCGCGGCGATCTACTTGAGTGAATATGCCAAAGATAACGCCGTCAACCGTGTTGTCCGTCTTGCCATTATCAACCTGGCCGGGGTCCCTTCAGTGGTTTTCGGACTTTTTGGTCTTGCTCTTTTTGTGGGATTTTTTCGCTTTGGCGCGTCCATTCTTTCCGGGTCCCTGACTCTTGGCATCATGATTCTGCCGGTGATCATCACCTCCTCGAGAGAAGCGCTTGATTCGGTCCCGCGAAATTTCCGTGAAGTCAGTCAGTCGCTGGGGGCGACCAAACTGCAGACCATCCGATACGCAGTGCTTCCCCACGCGCTCCCCGGTATTCTCACCGGAACGATTCTAGGTATAGGGCGCGCGGCAGGTGAAACCGCGCCTATTCTTTTTACCGTCGCGGCATTTTACCTTCCGCGGCTGCCGCACAGCATTTTTGATCAGGCGATGGCACTGCCTTATCATTTGTACGTTTTATCGACACAGGTCCCGAATGTGGAGCCCAAGATCCGCTATGGCACCGCGCTGGTGCTTTTGACGATTGTTCTTTTGATGAATCTAATCGCGATCACTATTCGTTCGCATTTCAGGAGTCAAAAGAAATGGTGACGGCAGAGACCGCTTTGAAGATTAGCACACAGAACCTGAGCGTCACTTATGGCCATACGGCTGTTTTGAAGAATGTCACAATGGACATTGAAGCGTTCCAGATACTTAGTATCATCGGCCCCGCTAATTCCGGCAAGACTACTTTTCTAAAGAGCATGAATCGACTGCTCGACGATACGCGCGGCGCCAAGATCTCAGGGAACATCTTGATGGACGGTAAGGATATCTACCGTGATTATGATCCGGTGCATTTGCGCCAGAAAGTCGGGATCATTTTTGCGATGCCGCTACCGTTGCCGATGAGTATATTTGAGAATGTTGTCTATGGGTTGCGCAGACAGGGCATTAAAGACAGGGCCAGGCTTGAAGCGGTGGTTGAAAAATCACTTAAGGACGCTTATCTTTGGGAAGAAGTCCGCGACCGCTTGAGCGAACCCGCGATGAAGCTTTCCGGAGGACAACAACAACGGCTCTGTATCGCCAGGACCCTGGCTTTGGTACCCGATGTGATCCTTTTTGATGAGCCGTGCTCGGGGCTGGACCCGATATCCACGGCTAAGGTTGAAGAGGCGATGTTGAAACTCAAGCAGCACTACACGATCATTCTGGTAACCAACAATACCAAGCAAGCGGCCCGCGTGGGTGACCACACCGCGTTTTTTCTAATGGGAGAGCTAGTCGAAAAGGGAAGAACCGGCGAGATCTTCACCGCTCCCCGCGATCAGAGGACAGAAGATTATATTTCGGGGAGGTTTGGTTGATGCTTAGTACTGCCGGCGTAAGTGTGATCAAAACAAAAAACCTGGATCTGTATTATGGAAAGTTTCACGCGCTCAAGAGCGTGAATCTTTCTATCGGCCAGAAGAAGATAACTTCGATCATCGGGCCTTCGGGATGCGGCAAATCCACTCTTTTGCGGGTTTTTAACCGTATGAACGACCTGGTGGAAGGCTGTCGTGTTACCGGAGAAGTGCTTTTGGGCAACGAAAGTATTTATGGCTCGCATATGGATCTTTTGAGTTTGAGAAAAAA
>CAZAPB010000076.1:0-7593 GCA_964486835.1 uncultured Planctomycetia bacterium | reverse complement strand
TATCAAGTACGCCAACGAGCGTCTTCTGGCCGAAGTTTTGCCGGTACTGGATAATCTGGACCGCGCTTTGGTCAGCCTTGCGGAGGGGCATGATCTGGCCAAGATCAAGCAAGGTCTTTTGATCGCACAGGATGAGCTCAGCAAAATTTTAGAAGTGCACGGTGTCGAAGTCATCAAGTCGGCCGGGCAGGAGTTTGACCCTAGGTTTCATGAAGCCGTCATGATGGTCGAGACAGACAAAGAAAAGGAAGGGACAGTTTTGGAGGAAGTTCAGAAAGGCTACTTACTGAACGGACGCTTGATCCGCCCCAGCCGTGTAAAGGTCGCTCAGGAAAAACAAATTTAATCATTGGTCAATTAATAACCAAATATCAGGAGGAATGACTATGGCTACAGAAAAAGTAATAGGGATTGATCTGGGAACAACTAATTCGTGTGTTTCAATTATGGAATCAGGGGAGCCGGTGGTTATCGCCAATGCCGAGGGCGGCAGAACAACGCCGTCAGTGGTGGGTTTCACTAAGTCTGGCGAGAGATTGGTGGGTCAGGCAGCCAAACGCCAGGCGATCACCAATCCCGAGAACACGGTGTTCTCGATCAAGCGGTTTATGGGACGTCGTCATTCGGAAGTGTTGTCTGAGGAGAAGATAGTTCCTTATAAGATCGTCGAAGGCTCGGGAGGGGACGTGCGCGTGAAGGTCCAGGGTAAGGAATTCACTCCTCCCGAGATCTCCGCGATCATTCTTCAGAAAATGAAACAGACGGCTGAGGATTATTTGGGTCAGAAAGTTACCAAGGCGGTGATCACGGTACCGGCCTATTTTAACGACGCTCAGCGCCAGGCCACCAAGGATGCGGGCAAGATCGCGGGTCTTGAAGTACTGCGTATTATCAATGAGCCCACAGCCGCTGCACTGGCGTACGGCCTGGACAAGAAGAAGAACGAAAAAATAGCGGTCTACGATCTGGGTGGCGGTACTTTCGATGTGTCAATCCTTGAGATTGGCGATGGCGTGTTCGAAGTGCGTTCGACCAACGGCGATACTCACCTGGGCGGCGATGACTTTGACCAAAAAGTGATCGATTGGCTGGCGGATGAGTTCAAAAGAACCGACGGAATCGATCTGCGCAAAGATCGCATGGCGCTACAGCGCCTTAAAGAGGCCGCTGAAAAGGCCAAGTGTGAGCTCTCGTCGAATATGCAGAGCGAGATCAATCTGCCGTTTATTACAGCGGATTCCAGCGGGCCGAAGCATCTGACCATTTCACTGACGCGTTCGAAACTTGAGCAGTTGACCGATGATCTGATCCAGAGAACGATCACTCCTTGCAAGAAAGCTTTGGAGGACGCCAAACTGAAAGCCGAGGACATCGACGAAGTCGTGTTGGTCGGCGGACAGACGCGTATGCCCAAGGTTCAGGAGATTGTCAAACAGCTCTTCAAGAAAGAACCGCATAAAGGCGTCAATCCTGATGAGGTCGTCGCGATAGGCGCCGGCATTCAGGGGGGCGTGCTTGTCGGAGACGTGAAGGATGTGTTACTGCTCGATGTGACCCCGCTGTCACTTGGCATTGAAACGCTGGGTGGAGTGGCGACAAGGCTCATCGAAAGGAATACGACGATTCCCACCAAAAAGAGTCAGACGTTCTCAACAGCCGCCGATAACCAGTCGGCAGTGACGATCCATGTTCTGCAAGGGGAGCGCGAAATAGCTTCCGGCAACCGGTCGCTGGGCAACTTCAATCTCGAGGGCATTCCGCCGGCACCTCGCGGGATTCCGCAGATCGAGGTCACTTTTGACATCGACGCCAACGGCATCACTCATGTCTCCGCCAAGGATTTGGGAACCGGCAAGGAGCAGAAGATAAGAATAGAAAGCTCCAGCGGTCTCTCTAAAGAAGAGGTTGAGAAGATGACTAAAGACGCGCAAGCTCATGCCGAAGAAGACAAAAAGAAGAAAGAGGCTGTCGAGGCCCGTAACCGCCTGGACAGTTTGGTCTACGCGACGGAAAAATCGCTCAAAGAAGCCGGCGATAAAGTGTCAGCGGATGAAAAGAAAAAAGTAGAGGACGCGGTAGCTAAGGCCAAAGAAGCGCTCAAGAGCGAAGACGTCGAGCTGTTTAAGAAAGCCGAAGAAGAGCTCAATGCGGCTTCGCATAAGATCGCTGAAGAGATGTACAAACAGGCCGCTGCCTCCAAGAAGGCGGATCCGTCCTCCGGTGGAAACGCGGACCAAGGTCCTGCCGGCCAAGCCAAAGAGGATGTGCAGGACGCTGAGTACAAAGTCGACGAAGATAACAAAAAATAATCGTCGATGCCCTCACGCAAGCAAGACTACTATGAGCTGTTGGGTGTAAGCCGCTCTGCGGACGCTGAAGAGATCAAGAAAGCGTATCGCAAAGCGGCTTTAGCTCATCATCCGGATCGCAACCCCGGCGATAAAAAAGCCGAGGAGAAGTTTAAGGAGGCGACCGAAGCTTATCAGGTCCTCACCAACCCCCAGAAACGCCAGCTTTATGACCAGTACGGTCATGAGGGCTTGAACGCCCAGGGAGGCATGGGAGGATTTTCGGCCTCTGGTTTTGAAGATGTGTTCGAGGGGATATTTGAGGACTTCTTTGGCGGTGGCACTAGCCGGGGGCGCGCCAGGGCCCGCCAGGGAAGCGATCTTCAGTATGAGCTTGAAGTGTCATTTGCCGAAGCGGTTTTTGGCGCGGGCAAGACCATTCAGTTGAGGCGCGAGGAGTCCTGCGGCACTTGCCAAGGAGAGGGCGCTAAGCCCGGCACTTCTAGAAAAACCTGTTCAACCTGCCGTGGTTCCGGCAAGGTCCTTTCCTCAAGCGGTTTTTTCAGCATTTCACGGGCCTGCGGCCGCTGTAATGGCGAAGGCGCCTTTATCGAGTATCCTTGCACCTCCTGCCGCGGCTCCGGCCGTGTAGCGGCGGATCGAAAAATTGAATTAAAGGTCCCCGCGGGAGTGGATAATGGTTTGAGACTGCGCATCAGCGGAGAAGGAGAAGCTGGTTTTCGCGGAGGTCCGCGCGGTGATCTCTATGTGGACATTCACGTTCAGCCGCATGAATTTTTTAGACGCGAAGGTCATACGATCCAGTGTGAGGTGCCGGTGAGCTTTGTGCAGGCGGCTCTAGGGGATGAAATCGAGACGCCCACGCTTTGGGGGCCTACTCTTTTGAAGATCCCGGCCGGCACGCAGACGGGAAAGACTTTTAGACTCAAGGGCAAGGGCGTTGCTTCGCTGAGGGGCGACGCGGTCGGCGACCAGGAGGTCAAGATTGTCGTGGAGACCCCGACGCATCTTTCTGAAAGGCAGAAAGAGCTGCTCAAAGAGTTTGCGGGAATTTCAGGGGACAAGATCAATCCGATATCATTCTCCTTCATGGAGAAGGCAAAAAAGCTTTTTTCTTCCAAATAAAAGGACATGCAATGCCCACTTATGATTACCGTTGCTTAAAATGCAAAAAAAAATTCGAGAAATTTCAAAGTATGACCGAAAAGCATCTGAGAACCTGTCCTTATTGCAAAAAGGGGAAGGTTGAGCGGCTGATAGGCGGGGGCGCCGGGATTATTTTTAAAGGCAGTGGATTCTATCAGACGGATTACAAGAAAAGCTCGCCGGCCGAGAAGACCAAGGAAAAGGACGCGGACGCGGGCTCTTGTAAATCTCAAGCAAAAGGTTCTTCAAAAAAATCGCCTTGCGATAGCTGTCCGGCCAAGAAGGGCTAGTTGCAATAATCTGAAATTCGCTATGCTCGTACCACTATTTTTACGGGACTCCGGTATGCGGTCCGGTATGTTGACCCCCGGAAAATATAGACGTACAATACCGGTATATGAGAATCAAATTCCTGTTAGTGATTGCCTTGATCTCTTTGTTAGTACCATCAGCCGGTATTGCCGAAGTTTTTAGAAATTCGGAAGCCAAGCAAATAGAAGATAGCTTCCTTTCGGGATCAAGCCAGATGCCGGATAAACGCGGAAATACATATTATTATGTGCGCGGCGGGCCCATTCAACAAGCGGGTTCTCATCAAGGAAAATGGAAAAAAATAAATTCCCTGATGGTACTGGATAAATCTTCAAAATAGGCAATATTTTTTTAACCAAGGGCCCTAATAATAGTTTCTCCACAATTAAGCCGCTTGAATAAAACAGAGAGCAGTGACGGGCATGGCATTTAAACTATTCGACTCTTGTACGGATATTCCGATTTTTGACAAAGACGCGATTACGCCGAATGCCGAAAGATGGCAGATGGTCATAACACATTTAGTGGTGCATGTGACCAAGTGATGGAAGCCTCCTGGTCTAAACCCGTCGTATCTTTGATTATCCCGACGTACAACGAGGCTGATGTTTGCAAAAGGTTGGACCATTTGGCATGTTATCTTAAGGAGCATTCATACGAGATTATTATTGTTGATGATAGCAATGAAGAATGCTTTGCGCTTTTGGATAAATACTGCGCCGAGACGGCTAAGTTCACACTAATCAGGGGATCAAAGAAAGGAAAAGGCGCCGCGATTAGGCTGGCGGCAGGATATGCGACCGGAGATATAACTTTTTATATAGATTCTGATTTGACAATCCCACTTTCGAATATTGAAAAGTTTATTACAAAAATCAGAGATGAGGATTATGATGTTGTTATGGCTGAAAGACCGCTTAATAGAGGCTTCCGCAGTTTTTATAGATATTTTCTCTCTGCCATTCTTTATGTTTTGGTGAGAGTATTTGTTTTCAATTCTAATTTTTATCATGACACTCAGTGCGGTTTCAAGGCGTTTAAGACGCCCTTTTTTAAGCGTATGTTAGAAAACCAGCGGATTAAGAGCGGGATGTTTGATGTGGAATATCTCTACATGGCGTTAATTAACAAGGCAAAAATTTTTAAGATCACGGTTAGTTGTTTGCCTGAAACGAGACCATCAAGAATACATTTTTTAAAGTGTATATGGTATGACCCTGTAAGCCTACTAAAAATCAAGATAAACGGGATGCTGGGAAGGTATGATTTTAAAAGTGGTTAATTCGCAAATCAAATGTCAGCAAGCGATGGGGAAGCCATGACTGTTCCGAGGTGGGACTCGATTCATGACAGTCGAGAAAGCTGGCGCTCAAAACTGATTGGCGATCTTTCTCATGACTATGTGATGCCGCGCTACGTTGAACTTTTTGAACATTATTTTTTAAACGGAGGCAAGTCAACCTTTTTGGAGTTGGGGTCCGGCAACGGAGATATTGCTGAGAGAATTCGTCTGAAAAATTTTGAATTCATATCAAAATATGTGGTTTCTGAGAACTTCGAGAAGGGCGTCGAGTGGCTTCGCCAAAAAGGGTTTGAGGCGGCGCGTGTGGATGCGCAGGAAATTCCTTTTCCGGAAGCTTCTTTTGATTGCGTCATCTGTTTTGACGTGATGCATCACGTGGAGGCTCCGGCAAAAATGGCGTTCGAAATGATGCGTGTCGGCAAAGGGCGTCTTTTTTTAACGGAATCAAACGGACTGAGCGTGGGTCGTAAGCTTATGGAGCTTACACCAGGGCATCGCAAGGCCGGGGAACGCTCTTATGCCCCTTCTAAATACAGATCTTTTTTTGAACATCCCGAATTTCAAGTAAAACGTTTTGAAATTCATCCTTTTGTGTTCCCGCTTCGGCTCCCTAGTCTATTTTCAAAATGGAATGTGCGTTTTAACCGATGGATAGAGAATGCTTTTTTTTTGAACTGGCAATGTTCAAATGTTTATATTTATTTGGAGTATGAGCGTCGTGAAAACATTTCTGCCATCGCTTGATTGGCGCCGGACTTACAATTTAGAGGTTCTTAGCCAAAGACGCCAAAAGAAGCATCTCTCTAAAATCCAAAGGGCTGGTATTTTAAGCTTACCAAAAGAAAGCCGAATACTGGATGTGGCCTGCGGAAAAGGTGAAATGCTTGATATTTTGACCGAAAAACATTTCTCTTCTTTGACCGGGCTAGATCTGGTGGATCCAAACGCTGTAGGACTTAGATCCTGGCGTTACGTAAAAGGAAGCGCCCTCGCCTTACCATTTAATGATAATGAATTTGACGCGATTATTTGCGCGCATTCTCTTCATCACATTTCGAAGCCTGAGCATATTGCCCAGGCTCTAAAAGAGGCCGTGCGTTGTCTTCGTCCTGGGGGGAAGCTTTTTTTAATAGATCATTATGATTCTATACATTTAAGAGTTGTATTCGCGGTTCTGAGCTCAGCCTTCTTAGAGTTTATTCCTTGGGTTGGGGCTTTCGGACGGCAACTTCGAGAGGAGCATGAGGAACTATATTATTATCTTGACCATTGGGACGAGATTAGAAAAATCCTCAGGGAGACTATTATTTCGCCGTTTAAATGGAGATTTGGGGCGTTTTTTTTCTATTATCAAGGGGAAAAGAAAGGATGAAATCAATATTTTTTGTTGTCGGGGAGGGTTCGCAACAATCCCAAGTTTGGCGCCATGGTTCACAATTGCTTGCGCCGATGCGGGGTAAGGCTATTTTTGAAACGGATTTAATTTTCTTCGAGCTTAGGAAATACAGCTAATGGGAACACGTCTTCTTATCACCGGATATCCCGGTTGGCTGACAAGCCGTTTTTTGGACACTTTAGAAGATTACCCGGAGCAATTCTCTTCCATCCGGTGTTTGGTGAGGCCTGATCGTATTCAAGGGATATTTGGGGTAAGGTGGCAATGCGTTCCCGGGGATCTGAATGACCCCGTGTCTTTGCGCGAGGCGGTAAAAGAGTGCGATGTGATCCTGCATGCGGCCGGTATTATTCATGTTAAAAAAGTAGATGATTTTTATCGTATTAATCGGGACGGAACTCGGCATTTGCTTGAGGCGGCTGTGAATGCCGGTGTTTCAAAAATGGTCTACATTAGCTCCAACGCGGCGCAGGGGTTTTGCGCGGGTAAAGGGTATGAACTGGACGAGTCTGCGCCGTGTAGGCCTGTCGGTCATTATGCAAAAAGTAAACGCGAAGCAGAAGAAGTTGTCGAATCATATAGCGGAAGCGGGAAAATTAAAACTGTTATTTTACGGCCTGCCATGTTTTACGGCCCTCCTGTGCCCAGCAGGCATGTGGATATATACAAGCGTATTCAAAAGGGCAGTTTTCCTGTTTTTGGAACGGGCGATTATCTACGCAGTGTTACTTATATTGATAATCTGGTCCAGGCCATACATCTTTCATTTACAAAAAAAAAGGCAGACGGCAATACCTATCTTATTACTGACAGGGAGATCCCGACGTTGAATCAGTTGGTGCTAGCGATGGGGGATGCTCTCGGTGTTTCGGTGAGACTAATCAAGCTTCCCAAAGGATTAGCGATGTTGGCTGAGCATCTGGATAATATAATCGAAAGTACTGGCTGTTATTGGATGCTGCCCCACATCGTGGGGGAGTCGTGTAAAAATATCGGCTACAAAATTGACCGGGCTGAAAATGATCTTGGGTATAACCCCGGTATGGATTATCGGCGAGGCATGAAGAAGGCGGTCCAGTGGTGTTTTGACAGGGATTCATTGAAAAGGTAGTAGATCTTCTGACCGG
>CAZAPB010000075.1:0-7668 GCA_964486835.1 uncultured Planctomycetia bacterium | reverse complement strand
CGGCGATCTTGGACTGATGGCGCCACTGGGCCCTGTGCCGACTGGGTTCGGCTCCCTCAGAGGGCTCCTTGTCATCGGCGTAATAAAGACGTATCGCGCCGTGTCCTAGTTTATCGCCGCGGTAAAATGTATCGATGCCTCCCGCAAAACCCCGCCGGTCTCGCCAGTCCGCAAGAACAGAACCTTTGACGCTCATATCCTGCCGGTTGACCAAGTTATAACGCCACTTAGAAAGAAGAAAGGCTCCCCAATCCTTTTCCTTTCCCGGAAAAAGCTGCACCGGCAGCCGGTCAAAATCCATCAGCGGTTGCACATAATAAGGGATGAAAAGCACCGGGATGTTCTTGATATATAAAAGGGCATTGCGTATGACAATTTTTTCGTTCGGGAAAATATCAAGCTCGCGCGATTCTATCTTGTAAAATGGGCTGTCGCCGCAACAGGTAGTCAAATACGTGTCCGTCGTGCGAAAATGATTCTCGTCCAATTTCTCGATCTTTTTAGCCTTCGCGTAATACTCGGGATAGATCGTCGCATCCATCTTGTCCACGAATCCGATCTTCTTGCTGAAATCATATTCGGCGCGGACGCCCTTAAAAACACTCCCCTTTTGCGTCAATATGACATTACCCTCGGCGACGGCTTTCTTGGTAGACATATAAACAGTGATCTTGTCGGCCTCAAGCCTGGCGTTCTCATAATTAATCGAAACATGCCCTGCGCCGACAGCTTTTTGTTCCTGCTGAAAATACTCGACGGTATCACCAAGTACTTGGATCGGTTTGGAAGTATCGGACGCAGGAGCCGCCGTTGCGGGAGCGGCACAAATCTGGCGCAACAACGGGCCGCACAATAATAGATTGGCACTCAATAAAACAACAACCGCTTTTTTTGAGGAAAATAGCATTCGGCGAAAGATCTCCCGGGTTCTAGGCTAAAACCAACGCTGCCGCACCAACAACACCCGCGTCCGCGCCGAGCTTGGCCGGCAATACTTTAGCAGAACGGGCAGCGATGGGGAAAGCCTTTTTTGCGATAGTTCGCCGGACCGGCCCGAAAACCATCTCTCCTCCCAGCGCGATGCCGCCGCCGATAACAATACGATCCGGATTCAGGATGTTGACAAGGCCCGCCAGAGCAGTCCCCAAGTGGGCGCCTGCCTCTTCCCACATTTTTTTGCAAAAAACGTCACCGGCCCTCGTGGCTTCCTGCGCAAGCTTAGGTGTCAGCTGACGGCCTTGGCGTATCCACTGGGATAAGATACTTTTAGCGCCGCCGTCAAGACGCCTTTGCAATTCACGGATGAAATAGCCGTTCCCGACATAAGCCTCGACACAACCACGGTTCCCACAAGCACAAAGCGGTCCACCCTCATTAATCTGCAAATGCCCTGTTTCCGCCGCCGAGAAAGTCGAGCCGTGAAAAAGCTTGCCGTCAATAACCAGCCCGCCGCCGATGCCGGTGCCCAACGTCAACGCAATCATACTGCGCGAACCAAGTCCGGCGCCGAACATATATTCGGCCAGAGCCATCGCGTTGGCGTCATTGTCGACACAGACTTTCAATTTAATTTTTTTTTCGAGAATTATTTTTAGAGGCGTGTTGCGCCAGCCGGGGATATTCGGGAAAGAGTAAACGAATCCGCGCTCGACATCAATAGGTCCAGGAGCGCCGATGCCCACTCCAGCCACAACAAGTCCCCGGCTCTTCGCCTTGGCGGATAACTCAAAAATCTGCGAGCTAAGTTCTTTCAGAAATCTATTTCTACCCGGAAAATCTTTGGTAACAAAAACACTGCGGTCCAGAATTTTTCCCCGCCCGTCGACCAGTCCCAGCTTGACGCTGGTCCCCCCGATATCCACACCGATAGCTGTTTTCTTCACTCCCCCGCCTCCGTAGCTGACTACCCTAAGAAAAATTCTTTAAACCCGTTGTCGGCAATTGGCATTTTCATAAACGGCATTATAGCATAGTCCTACGACCCTCCTGCGGCGGGAATATTATAAAGGCAGACGCGGTTTCTGCCCTGGCGCTTAGCCTGATAAAGCGCGGAGTCGGCGCATTCGACTAAGAGCGCTCCATCGGTGGCGTCATGATAGGAATAGGTCGAGCAACCGATGCTAACCGTGACCTTGAGTCTCTCATCATAGGCCTGGAAAGATTTTTCCTCGATCGAGCGGCGGATACGTTCGGCGACCATCATGGTAAGACTCTCATCGGTCTCGACAAGCAACACCGCGAATTCCTCACCGCCGTATCGACCGACCAAATCCACTTCGCGCACACTGCTCTTGATCGTCTCAGCGACCTGCTTGAGCACCGCATCCCCGACCAGATGGCCATAGTTATCATTGAAACGCTTGAAATAATCAATGTCGATCATAAGCACGGAAAGTTTGAAGCCAAATCGCTTGGACCGGTCCAGTTCACCGCCAAGGCGCTCAAAAAGATGGCGGCGGACATACACTCCGGTCAAGCCGTCGGTGATCGCCAGCGTCTCTACGCTCTCGTAGAGTTTGACTCGCTCCATTTCAGAAATAAAACGCTCGATCAAAATATGCAGCAGTCTTTCGTTCTTAGCGCGTAGTCCAGCCAGAAGGATAATGCCAAAAATCTTTTTTTTCACCATCATCGGATAAGCCGCCAACATCTGGTGAGCGGTTAAAGGGTTATTGATCACGATCTTGAGTTCTTGATCCGTAGCCGCCTTTTGCGTTTTGAAAATATGATTAAATATTTTTGCATCGCCTGAAAAAAGAGTACTGCGCACCCGCTCCCGGTTCTTTAAGAGTAGCTTTCTGTCAAATACCCCAAGAAAGTCGGAAAATGTAATTTCGTACACCTCTTCTGAACGAATCATTCCCACATTTTCTTCATCAAACAAGACAAGTTTGAGCGATTGAAACTCAAAATTCTCAGTCAGTGTCTCGCCAAAGATTAAAAAGACCTCAAAAAGGTCCAGACTGCGTGACATCTCCTTGACCTTGTCATAGAGCCCTGCGATCTCAGAGGCGCGCTTCTCCAAAAGCTCCGTTTCGAGAGTTTTTTCAGAAAGTTCATACTGCACCCGGCCGTACTCCCGTGACGCAAGATCGATTTCCTCCTCCACGATCAATGTCCGTGAGAATACCCATACGCGGAACTGACCGGCACCGTAAAATACCAAAAGAGAGAAAACAACATAACAAATCCACGTGAACGGATCGATCGAAGTTCTCACTGCCAGTAACGCGGCCAGAGCAAATATCGACGCAAAAACAATACGCCGGGCATTGGTCGTCCCCACGAAGTGAACCACAAATAAAATCGAGAACCAAAGGCTGTTAAGGATCAGATATTTCCACATACACGGTTCCTTCCCGACCTTTTTGCCTCATAGAGATTCTGGTCCGCGGTCCGAATAAGCTCCTCGGCGGTAAAGCCGGCCTTGGGATAACAGGCGACCCCCATCGATGCCGTGACGGAACTTTCGATGCGGCGAAGGCTGATGCGGTTTCTGGCTATTGAAATGCGAATCCGTTCCGCGGTCGCCATTGCCTCTTCTTTGCTTTTATTCGGCAAGAGGATGATAAACTCCTCCCCCCCATAGCGGGCCGTCAAGTCCACAGGACTCACGCAGTCCTGCATCAGTCCCGCGATGTTTTTCAGCACCAGATCCCCGGCCGAATGTCCGTATTCGTCGTTGTAACGTTTGAAAAAATCAATATCCAGAAGAATGATGGAAAAAACCTTGTGATTCATCTGCGCGCGATGTATCTCCTCCGTGAGACGACCCTGGAAATAGCGGTACAGGTAGAGCCCTGTCAAACTGTCATGGATCGACAACTCTTCGGTTTTGCGGTACAAAAGACGGTTTCGCAGGACTGCGGCGCCCAGATCTGAAATCAGATCCAAAAGACGCAGATCGTCAGAGGTAAACTGGTTGGCTTTGCGCGAGCTGATACGAAGTACACCAAGCACTTTATTCTCGGTCATCAGCGGACTGGCCGCTATTGAGATAAGATTTTCCTGTTCCGTACCTTTTTCAAAACCAAAACGAAAATCACTGCGGGAGTCTTCGACCATAACCGGACGCGACCGGCGTACGACCCACTGGTCAAAAATACTTCCCTCTTTTTCTCGTACTGATCCTCCACCCCTGCGCTGTGAGGCCGCCAGCGACAACTGCTGACGATTCTCATCTAAAAGATACAAGGCGCACTCATCGGCATGACTGAATGTCGCATGAACTTCGGCAAGCATACGTTCAGCCACCTCCTGGACATCAAAGATATTTTTTAGAACATCCGAAAAACGGTGTAGATCGATAAAACGCTCGATCTTATCCTCCAGCGATTTTTTTACCGCCTCTTTTTTGGAGGCCTCCTCACGACTCTGCCGCGTATCTTCGAGAAGCTTTTCATAAACAAGCCGTCGATTATTCAGTTTTTTTTGAACTTCATAAAGAAATGAAACAATAAGGATAAAAAGCAATCCGTAAAAAAATATCTGCATAAGATAAGAGGGCTCTTTTGTCGCAAGGCACAGGTAAAGAGCCAGCGATACGGCGATAAGACTCATCACAGCCGCGGCGACAGGCCCTGAAAAAGCCCAGACAAATATTAATATCAGGTAAGAAATAAAAAACTGAGGGGAGATTACTTGGTCGGTAATGCTCAGATCAAGCTTTAGTATATTAAGATTGTAAAAAACAAGGCAGAGCCATACCGCAAAGGAAAAAATTGGTATCAGAAATGGCGGCAGAACCTACCTCCTGTCCAACCTATTGACCGTTGCATAAATAATAGAAACTAAGTCTCTGTTAATTAACAGCCTCGGCGATCCCAATGGCTCATATGATAGCCGCTTCGGTGTTTGCATCAAAAAAGTGAGCCTTATTGATATCAATGACCAAATCCAAGTCCTGATTAACGCCTGGACGCACGTGCCCCGATACCCGTGCGATGAATGAATTCTGCCCGCAACGCAAGTAAAGGTACGCCTCAGCACCCATCGGCTCAACGATCTCGCAGGTAGCGCGCACCGTATTCTCGGTTGACGCTTCCATCGCGAAAAGCTTGTCATAGATATCCTCCGAACGGATACCAAAGATGATCTCTTTGCTCTCGTAGGCCTTGATCTGCCCGATTGCCCGGTCAGCCACCCTCACACGAAAAGGCCCGTTCTGGAAATAGAACTTATTATCGAGCTTCACGATATAGCCGTTCAAAAAGTTCATGGGAGGACTGCCGATGAAACTGGCCACAAACTTGTTAGTGGGCTTATCATAGAGATTGATCGGATCAGCTACCTGCTGTACGAGTCCATCCTTCATCACCACAATGCGGTCTCCCATCGTCATGGCCTCGGTCTGGTCGTGAGTCACATAAACGATCGTCGCTTGCAACCGCTGGTGAAGTTTTTTGATCTCAGTGCGCATTTGAACGCGCATTTTCGCGTCAAGGTTAGACAGCGGCTCGTCAAACAAGAACACCATCGGCTTTCGCACGATCGCCCGGCCCAACGCCACACGCTGTTTCTGCCCTCCCGAAAGCTCCTTGGGTTTGCGGTCCAGGTACTGCCGAATACCCAAAATATCCGCCGCGTCGTTGACACGGCTCTCGATCTCCGCCTTCGGGTACTTACGAAGCTTTAGCGCAAATGCCATGTTGTTAAAAACAGTCATATGCGGATACAACGCGTAATTCTGAAAAACCATCGCAATATCACGGTCTTTGGCAGGAACGTCATTGACCAGCTTTTCGCCGATATAGACCTTGCCGCTGGAAATTTCCTCAAGACCCGCGATCATCCGTAGCGTGGTCGTTTTGCCGCAACCGGAAGGCCCGACCAGCACGATGAATTCGCGCCGCTCAATCGATAAGTTTAAGTCTTTGACGGCAACTACATTTTGCTGATAGATCTTATTGAGATTGACTAGGCTTACCTGCGCCATCCGCTTTTCCTATGGTCAGAGCTCACGCAGGTTGAAAAAAACCGGTAAACTGCGAAAGCAAAGACTTCATCTGCCTGCGGTGGACTATTTTATCGATCATGCCGTGCTCGAGCAAAAATTCGGATGTTTGGAAACCCTGGGGAAGTTTTTGCCGGATCGTCTGTTCGATCACTCGCGGGCCTGTGAAACCAATCAACGCCTTGGGCTCCGCCACAATAAGATCCCCCAGCGAAGCAAAACTGGCCATGATGCCAGCCATCGTCGGATTGGTTAAGACTGAAATAAAAAGCAAACCTGCTTCATGGTGTTTGGCCAGCGCTTGTGAGGTTTTGGCCATCTGCATAAGGGAAAACAACCCCTCATACATGCGCGCGCCACCGCCTGAACCGGATACAATAATCAGCGGCAAACCTCTCTTGGTCGCGTTCTCGATGAGCCTTGTCAATTTTTCGCCGACAACCGAACCCATCGAACCCATGATAAACCGCGAATCCGTGACTCCCAAAGCAATGCGCTGTTGTTCCATCAGACCTTCCCCTGTAATCACCGCATCGATAAGGCCCGTCGCGATCTGGTCTTCTTTCAATTTAGTTGGATAGGCCTTGGGTCCACGAAACTTGAGCGGATCACCGGAAGTCATCAGCCGGTCAGATTCTTTGAAAGTCCCCTCGTCGATCAGTTGCACGACTCGCTCAGTGGCCGAGAGAGTAAAATGATAGTCGCACTTTGGGCAGACTTTGTAATCTTCTTCCAATGTTTTGTTGTAAATGATCTCGCCGCATTCCTCACACTTGGTCCAAAGTCCCTCGGGAATATCCCGGCGCTTGACCAGCCGGACAGCTGAATTCGTCTTGAATCTGTCATTAAAAGGCATACAATAACCTCGCTTTTAACCTCATTAGCAGTCTGCTGAAAATCATAGCACAAATCTGCCCTGGTTCCAATGCTAGCGGATCTGCCAAAAAAGTCCACAAAGCTCGCCAAAGGTCTTAATAACGCGGATCGGATGCGTAGCGCTGGCCTTGCCCGCGGTGCGCGGATAATGCGGGACCCCGATCTCCTCGATCTTACAGCCTTTTTTCTTCAATCGCGCCAGTATCTCCGCATGAATCATAAGCTGGTTTGATTTAAGCGTCAGTCCCTGTAGGCATTTTTTCCTGAAAAGCTTGAACGCGCAGTCCACGTCGCGGACTTTGAGACCAAAAAGCATTTTATTCAGCTGGGTCCATAGAAAACCGTTAAAACGCCGATAGGCATGATCCTTGCGGGAAAAACGATAACCGGTGACTACGTCACAGCTGTCGATCTTGGAGAAAAGTTTTTCGATATCAGCCACATGAAATTGATTGTCGCCATCCGTCAAAAAAATGAGGTCTTTGACCACGTTTTGAAGACCGCTCCTGAGAGCGGCCCCGTAGCCCCTGTTCTCCTGGTGACGCAATAAACGCACACGCGGATTCTTCTGCGACCACTGCGTGATAAGCTCCGCCGAATTATCACTGGATCCGTCATCGACGACCACCACTTCATAGTCCACGCCATATTCCTCGCCAATTCTGACGGATTGCTCGATCATACTGCCAATATTACCGGCTTCATTGTAGCAGGGAAACAATAGTGAGATTGAGGTCAATGCCTTTGGCTTGATCACCCAATACCATCCTCAAGAGAGTGGAACACCAGGCCCGAAAGAAGCTTGGGATAGAAGTAAGTCGACTTCTGCGGCATCTTAA
>CAZAPB010000074.1:3813-7741 GCA_964486835.1 uncultured Planctomycetia bacterium | reverse complement strand
TTTTGACCGGCGTGATCAGATAAGGCGCCAGCACTTCCATATCAAAATCACGCAGATTAAAACCGATCACAAGGTCGGCCTTTTTCAGATATTCCTCAAACTTCAACATTTCCTTCTCTTCAAAAGCCAGGTATTTGTCCGTCCGGGAATCATACAGGCAGGCGACAGAGACTTTGAGAAGGTGAAGCTTTTTACGGTCGACTTCGTTAAAACCTTTTTGGGTTTCTACGTCGATCACAACGTAATTCATACCAAAGCCTTCAAGAAAAATTTTATATTAAAGATCATGGGTTGTGACTGCCCCCTCTGAAGCGGACGAAACGAGCTTGAAGTACTTGGCAAGAACACCGCTACGGATCTTGGGCATATAGAGTTTAAGTTTCTTGAGCCGCGAGGAAATCTCTTTGGCGGAAAGCTCCACACGCAGTGAAAGTTTTTTGGCATCTATCTCGATCATGTCGCCATTCCTCAGAGTAGCTAACGGACCCCTCGACGCCGCCTCGGGCGCCACGTGACCCACCACAAATCCGTGCGTGCCTCCGGAAAAACGGCCATCGGTGATCAGCGCGACAGAATCCCCTAAGCCAACGCCGATAATTGCGCTGGTGACCGAAAGCATCTCGCGCATGCCCGGACCGCCTTTGGGGCCCTCATAACGCACGACGATCACATCGTTGGGTTTGATCTTTTTGGACAAAATAGCCTTCAAGGTCTCTTCTTCCGAGTTAAAAACGCGCGCCGGCCCCCGGTGTTTGAAAACTTTAAGCCCCCCGATCTTGGCGACAGCTCCCTCGGGCGCCAGATTACCACGTAGCACAACCAACGGGCCGGAAGGATACAGGGGATCGGACAAGGATCTGACAATATTACGATCAGTGACGGGTTTGACGTCTTTGAGGTTCTCCGCGATGGTCCGACCGGTAACGGTCAGGCAATCCCCGTGGATGAGCCCCGCGTCCAGAAGCATCTTCATCACGCCCGCCACCCCGCCCGCTTTATTCAAATCGCTCATGACATATTGGCCGCTTGGTTTTAGATTGGCCAGATGGGGCACTTTCTTGGAAATGCGATTGAAATCATCCAGCGTCAGCTTCACATGGGCCTCGTTGGCGATGGCCATCAGATGAAGCACCGCATTGGTCGAACCGCCCAGCGCCATCACGACGGTAATCGCGTTCTCAAAAGCTTTTTTGGTCATGATCTGACGCGGAAGTATTTGCCGACGGACTAATTCAGTGACAGCCTTACCCGCTTCCATAGCATCGCGCCGCTTATTCTCGCTTTCAGCATCCTCAGAAGAGCTAAACGGTAAACTCATTCCGATCGCCTCGATCGCGGAAGCCATGGTATTGGCCGTATACATGCCGCCGCAGGAACCCGCGCCGGGGCAGGCGTTGCACTCGACGCCCTTAAACTGATCTCTGCTAATCTTGCCCGCGCTATAGGAACCTACCGCTTCGAACATGCTGACGATATCGATGTCTTTACCCTCAAAATTGCCGGGCTTGATCGTCCCTCCGTAAACAAAAACACTGGGAATATTGAGTCTGGCAAACGCCATGAGGGCACCAGGCATATTCTTATCACATCCGCCGACGGCGACCACACCGTCAAAACATTGCCCGTTACACACCACTTCAATCGCGTCGGCAATGACCTCGCGGCTGACCAGGGAATATTTCATTCCTTGAGTTCCCATCGAAATGCCGTCAGCCACCGTGATCGTGCCGAATGTCAACGGCATCCCGTTGGAGACACGCACGCCCTCATCGGCCTTGCGGGCAAGCTCGTCAATGTGCATGTTGCAAGGAGTCAAATTGCTCCAAGCGCTGGCCACGCCGATGATCGGTTTATCAAAATCAGCGTCCTTAAATCCGACGGCGCGAAGCATCGCGCGATTGGGCGCTCGGTGGTCCCCTTGGGTGATCTCAGAGCTTCTTTTATTAAGAGGTCTTGTGGGCATATCGGGAGATTATATCATGCGAGAGCAATTCTTCAATAAAAGCAATCCAGGGACATAGCAATCCAGGGACACGTACCTGTCGCGGTACGTGTCCCCGGATCGACGTGTCCCCGGATCGATAAGCAGTCATTACGAGGAATGAAGTGACGCTGCGCCCGCCAACGCTTTGTGGCGGGAAGTAATCCCTTTGCGTTGACATAATACACGGTGAGAGGCCTGCAACAACGCAGATGGGACTTTTTTTAGCAGACTGCTAAAGAATCAGTCCTGCCCTACATTCTCTACCCACACAATCTTGCGGCCTGGAAATGATTTGTAAAGCTTATCATAAAATTTATGATCGGCTGTTACAAAGAAGGAATCTCTGTTAACTGCCAGCGCCAGATACAATCCATCGTATACACTCACATCGAAACGATTCGCCAACGCCCAGGCGGGTTCCAAAAGCTCTTTGCATCCGAAGGTATTAATCGGAAAACGCATAAAATCCCTGAGAATACCGTGCGCCTCTTCAGGCGTAATCTCATGCCGGCGGACCTTCTTCCAGACGGTGTTGCCGACTTCAGGCCATAAAATATCGGGTGCCGTCAGTTCTTTATCACATTTTAATACCCGGCGCGCCGCCTCCGAATGGATCTCGGGAAGAAACCATTTAATCGCAACACTGGCATCCACCACAAAAGCGCTCAACGTTCCCTGTCCTCGCGGATAAGCTTTGAACTGTCGCTTAATTTCCGTCCCGCCAGACTTCCATGCCACCGTGCCGAAGTGCACAAAGCTTCCGAAGTTAAAAAAGAAACAGCCTGTGTCAAAATTGCCTTGATTTCTCCATGCAACGACCGGCCATGCCGTTTAGCGATAGCCTTGAGCCTGCCCACAGTCCGCAAATCCAAGTCTCTTACAAGAATGTTCGACATTTTCTCAATCTCCTCTTGATATCAAAATGATATCATAGCTGAAGCATAAAATCAAATCAGGGGAATCGTACCAGATTAGCGTCTGCCTTGCCCCTGTCATCCCGGGCCCGCCACAACACGTCGGCGGGCACGGCGAGGCGAAGCGGAGTCGAGGGATCTGGCTTTTAAAAAGACGGAATCGGTTCGGGGGTGCCTTTACGGTGTTTGAGGTAGGCTTCTTTGAAGAATGGAATCGCACAATCTGGGCAATCCCTTTGCGTTGACATAATACACGGTGAGAGGCCTGCAACAACGCAGATGGGACTTTTTTTAGCAGACTGTTAGGCCGCGACCAATGCCTGTCTGGAGAACAACAGTGTCTCGGCCAGTTGTTGATTGATATTCGGATGGAACAATCGGAAACTGCCGAAACCAGGAATATTGACTATGGCCGATTCAAAACCATCTGTTCCTTCGGAAACGACAAAGCCCAGGGCATCGCTTGAAAGCTCAACCATAACTTCACTTAAAGAGTAGACTGCGTTTGGAGCCTGCGCTTTTGAGGCAAGCACAAGACCTGCGTATTGCACATTGCCGTTGTAGGACTCTTGGTCGGGCTTGCCAAGGTTTTGAGCGATAGCCGCTTCGTCAAGGCCGGCGGCAACATCCTTTAGGATAACCAGCCTCATCTTTCCATCGGTAAGGGCTGTCCTTTCGTTGGCGTTGGCCAAGAGTTGTTCAACCTGGGATCCGGCGGGGTTTAGTTTGTGGAAAACAACCAGTAATGTTTTTTCTGTTCTATTATTATCGGAGAACGCACTTAATAGGGTGTGCGCTTCCTCCGAAAGATCTCCGGCCGATTCATCCACGTAAAGACTGACCAGAAGCCCTCTTTGCTTGGCCCTCTGTTTTAGCAGTGTCAGTGTTTCAAAAAGCTTGATTGAGTGTTTGATCATAGTGGAGGTGACAGAAAAACGAAGTTCTCCAAAGCCCGGCATAATGCCTGCCGGCGCCGACGGAGGAGTGTTCAAAACACGGTCCAATGAGATAAAAGAGCTATCGAGTACTT
>CAZAPB010000074.1:312-3785 GCA_964486835.1 uncultured Planctomycetia bacterium | reverse complement strand
ATGAAGCATCCATCGAGGTAAGTACATGCCGGCCGCTAACTCAGCACCATCGCCGCCAATGCTTAAGACATTTACCAGAGTCTTTATGCCACGGCTGAGATCCGGGGAGAATGAAAACTCAAGGATCCTGCTGTCGGACAAAAGTCTCTGGTCAAGCAACAATTCATAATTTGCGGATATCCTAGCAGACTGGGCGCCGGCAATTTTAACACCTGCAGTGTTGGCAAAAGCTAAATCGGCGGGGGTGAGGGTCTTTGGACCGCTTGGTCTGCTATTAAAACCTGACGGTCTTCTGCGCTCAGTGGTAGGCGTGGCTACTGTTGACGCCAGCTTGGCGGCGGCAGGCGGCTCTTCCATTAATACTAGTGGGACTATTTGGCCGATCAGAAAATGACCGTTGAGATATCCACGCGCTATTTCTAAAGTCTTTCCGTCATCCGCTTTACTGCTATCGCCCACAGTGGGCAAAGCCAAAACCACCCTATCCAATGCCGTTGACTGATAATAATATCTTTCGCCAGGCCAATAATTTTCTAAGTCCAATAGTTGGGCGCTAGAATCATCTCCAAATTCTCGATGATGAAATACGATCCGATCGTCTTCGGTAAATTGTGTGGATCCATCAATTACTTGAATTGTAGCAAAACTGTTAATCCTGGTAACAGGCCCTTTTGTCGCGGTGCCAACTTTATTTAATCTCCTCAAAGAGTTCGCCACGATATCATTGATATTCGCCGCGATGTATTTAGTCCAATCATCTGTCTTAACAGCATCCAGGGCTTTCCAAATATCTTCTCGCAGCAATCCAGCAATGTGGTCTGAGGTTAAGCCTTCATGGAGCTCAACGAAATAGGAGGATGACACATCATTCAGCGTCAGCGTAACTATCCCCACTTGATTTGCATAAACAGCCACGGATAAGTCCGCTTTGACTTCTGTGTTCTTCAAGCGAAAAAGCTTAAAGCTCGAAGATTTTGGCTTTTTTAATTCCCATGCGTGACGCTTGCTCCGATCCTGCACTTCACCCGGCGTAAACGTCGTTGGTCTAAGCAATTCCTGCGCGGTTTTATCCCATTTACGCTGGGCTTCCTCCGCAGCAGAGCTAAGACCCCCCGCCAGCCGCGCGCCGGCTTTCGGAAGAACAACTTTAAAACTCGGACGATCCGGAAAATTTACTTGAATTATTCGACCAACCACCCCGAAACTAATCCTTTTTAAATAATCGTCGGTTTTACGTAAAAAGCCAGGCTTTAGTATGTTGAATTGCTCATTCGTAGCCACATTGGTAAATCGTATCTCATCCGTTTTATCGATGCCGAGCCTTCCAGGAATAACCTCAACTAACACCGCCGGCGCGCTCGATACTGTGGACGTATCAAGCAATTCGACCATAGGGACACTGCCAGAGGTCCAAAGAAAATTATTCTTATCCATCACACGTTTGTATTCTTTGGCCGAGTCAGAATATGAATAAATTCGCAGAGCGCGGTCTTTGACACTCCAGACCAACAGATAAGCCGATATAGAAGTAGTGCCGATAAATCTTACAATCTGACCCTGTGTAAAATCATCTTTCGCGAGAACTCTGTAAAATATCTCTGCGCTATCCGTATCGCCCATATCCGATTTAAGAATATCCAGAAGGTGCGGACCGTCGAATGTCTCTTTTGTCAACCGCGCGCCAACAAGCCGTATCGGCATGCTATCAAGAAATTTGAAATTCGAGTCCGCTTCCAACAACTGTCTCGTATCCCCAAAAGTGAGGTCCTGAATATCAAAAGTCACGCCCTGATCTGTCCGCCGCAGACCTATCGCGTTGTAGTCTGACGGTCCGCTTGTAAGAAGACTGACGATATCGCTGACCGATATCTCGGGGTGCATGTATATCCCGTTAACGCCTTCTGTGTCATGAAGGATTTTCATGTTGGCCAAGAAATTTTTCCAGGCTGGTAAATCATCCCAAAGCAGTTTTCCGAGATCCCACAGTGTATGATGATCCAAAGGATTTCCCGCGCCTTGGGTCATACTGTAAACTCGGGTGATCCCCGCTTCTTCCAGATCCCTGCGCAAGAACAAGTCATGCATACGCCGCTGCATCGCTCGCGCTAGCCTACCGTCAAAATACTTGGGTTGTGGTCGCGAAAATCTTTTTTCTC
Source organism: uncultured Planctomycetia bacterium (assembly GCA_964486835.1). Classification (GTDB taxonomy): domain Bacteria; phylum Omnitrophota; class Gorgyraeia; order 2-02-FULL-51-18; family 2-02-FULL-51-18; genus CAMDWQ01. The sequence goes on along the minus strand of CAZAPB010000074.1, from coordinate 1,629 downwards.
GCCACTGATCCATAAATTTATCGGAAAGCAGCGTCACGATCTCCCGGTATCGCTCTTCGCGGGAACTAAATATCTGCGTATCGCCAAAAACGCGGCCATTTCTTATTCTTCGCATAGCGATCTCTACCTGATCGTCAAAAGGATTACGGCGGACCATCACCATGACACCGTCAATCTCTTGCGCTCTATCACCATAGGGATAATAAATACCCGCATGAGGCTCAACAAGGCCAGGCTTATCGTCAGAACTTGTGGCAACGAAATTCCTAGCCGTATAAAAAGTGGAAAGCATGACAGACGCCAGATCCTGCACTGTCCACATCGGATTATCAGATCTGGTGATGTCAAAAAGAGCAGTTCCGTCGGTCAGCCTCGCGCCCGCAGAGGAAATCTCGATCTCCCATGTGCTGTTAAGACCTGTCTCCTGGATATCTACCTTGTTAGAACGAACAGAAATATTATTGTATGCTTGCGTCAAAAGCCCGGCCAACGCCTCGGCATCATGGCCGACCACGATGGCATGGCCGCTGATGCGAATGACGACGCTTGGAGAATCTTTAGTTTGAATAAATTCTGCCTTAGGGTACTCTCCCAAGAAACCACCGTCTCTTTTCCACACGCCGCCAACAGTACTGATCTCATAGGGTTGATTCAAAACCGGGGAATTTCTTAACGCGGGTATGGTTACATCGATCGGAAGCTGGCCAGCGACTGCGGGCACAAATGAACGGCTGACTTTCCAGGATCCCCTCCAGACGCCCTTTGGAGCCAAATGCAAAAGATCAGCGTCCTCGACGCCTTGGGATTCCAACACGGCCGCGCCCGAGGACGAGGTTTTGAACTGAAACCCAGCTCTTCCCTCAGCCTTTTCGGTAAATTTGCCATACGGAACCCAAACCATCGCCTGGGGAAATTGGTCCCGCCTCGAAGAAACGGTAATCGTCTCGCCTAGATCATGACTAAACACCGCTTGAAACTCCGGTGCAAACCCGGCGATACCTTGTTCTATTGCGTGATTCAGGCGAACCCCACGGTTAAAATTGTTCGGCGCTTGTTCGATCGGCGCCAACACCTCATGCAACGCGACCATCAGGGGATCCGTTTTACGATAATGGGAGGCTTGAATCTGCAAGGACCAGTGTTCTAATTCCTTATCTGTTTCGGCAAGATCAAAAGTCAGGTGATCACCCATTTCGGTGGACGCCTCTTCGGTCTCGCTAAGATTCGTCACCGCATTCTCGCAGACAAACTCATCCTCTTTAAATCCATAGGTCGTCTCATATTCAAGATCGCCATAGATTTCAGCAAGATTCTCGA
>CAZAPB010000074.1:0-302 GCA_964486835.1 uncultured Planctomycetia bacterium | reverse complement strand
TTCTCGACAATTTCGCCTTCCTCATCGGCAATTTTGACAGGCACTTCACTCAAACGCACAAAAAAAGTGACTGAATCATCCGTCGGATTCTTCACCTTCCATTTTACGTGCCTTAAAATACCATGGAGAATATACTTCTCGTAACGATCGGCATAATTGGGGTCTACTTGTCCTTCTTTTGGCCAAAGTTGCACACCTAAGTGGGTTAATTTTCCTAGGTCAAAATCATGTCCGTTTTTCAGACGGATGATGCGAGGTATTCTGCTCGACGAGGGAGCCATTTTAAAATTCCCGATAGGACC
>CAZAPB010000073.1:0-7782 GCA_964486835.1 uncultured Planctomycetia bacterium | reverse complement strand
GGGTATCCTGGGGGTCCAGAGATAGATCGGCTTGCTAAAGGCGTAGATACAAACCGTTTTTATTTCACCCGGCCATACTTATCACATGGAGCGCTTGATTTTAGTTTCAGCGGTATCAAAACAGCTGTTCATTACACAATTGAGCGGCACCCAAAAAAAAAGCAGATGAGCTTAAGTGATAAAAAGGCAATAGCGGCCGGGTTTCAAGAGGCGGTTTGCGAAACACTGGTTCAGAAAAGCCTCAAGGCATTAAAGCTAAATAAGTTAAATACGATCGTAGTGGGCGGGGGAGTCAGCGCGAACAGCCGCTTGAAACAGCTTTTTTCGGCCGCGAGCAAAAAAGAAGGTGCGCGCGTGGTGTTTCCTTCAATTTCGTTTTGTCAGGACAACGCGGCGATGATCGGGGCCCTCGGTGAGGCTTGTTACCGTGAAGGTCAGCGCGACACGCTGGAGATGACAGCTTATCCGGATTTTCAATGGAAATAAATAAAGAAGATTATCAGGATTATCTTAAGGAAGAGTACTTAAGCGTCCATGAGGCGACTGAGCTTATGGGTGTCAGCGAAGAGGAATTGTGGGCACTCATCAGGAGACACGAGGTTCCCACGCACAATATCGCCGGTGTTTTTACGCGTCTGAAGAAGTCAGAGATGGAGATATTAAAGAACAAATGGCGTATAGAGCGCGAACTTTTCCCCGAGCCCGAAAAAGTCTCCCCGCATCACGCGGCGGTCAAAAAGTCTACATTTGCGGAAAAAATTTCGGATTTCTGGTATTTTAACGATTTTTATATCCTGTGCGCCGTTCTGATCGCCGCGCTGGTTTATATTATTTTATCCTCTCAATAAAGGGCGACCTTATTTCTTCATGAAATTCATCCTGCTGGACGGAAATTCTTTTTGCTACCGGGCTTTCTATGCGGTGCGCGATCTGCGTACAGCCAAAGGGGAGCCGACCAATGCCGTATACGGCTTTATCACGATGCTGGAAAAAATCCTCAAGGATATCAAGCCGGATGGCGTGGCGGTCATGTTTGATATGCGGGGCCCGACGTTTCGGCACATAAAATACGAGAATTACAAGATCCAGCGTCCGCCGATGCCTGAGGATCTGGCGGCGCAGATACCGGTCATCAAAGAGGTCGTTGAAGCGATGAACATCCCTATTTTTCAGAAAGAGGGCTATGAAGCTGACGATGTGCTGGCGACGGTGGCTAAGAAGCTGGAGAAAGAGGGCCACCAGACCTATCTTGTTACCGGTGACAAGGACATGCTCCAACTGGTCAATAAAAAAACCAAGGTGTTGAATCCTCAGAAAGAAAATCTGATCTACGACGAGGCAGCGGTCAAGGAGCGTTTTGGCGTGGGCCCTGAGAGGGTGGTTGAGATCATGGCGCTCATGGGTGACGCTTCTGACAATATTCCCGGTGTCCCGGGCATTGGCGACAAAACAGCTTCCAAGCTCATTGTCGAATTTGGCACGCTTGAGGGCGTTTTGAAGAATATCGCCAAGATCAAGGGTGACAAGCTCAAGGAAAATCTCGAAAAGTATAAGGAACAGGCATTTTTGTCGCGGGAATTAGCCACTATCGTTTGTGATGTGCCGCTGGACTGGGATCTTGAAAAGCTTACGCGACGCCAACCCGACCTTCGCAAACTGACCGAGCTCTATCAACGTCTTGAATTTCGTAATTTTCTTAAAGGGATCGGCGCCGATGAAAAAAGGAATACTGATGATAAGGAGCTTCATTATCATTTGGTTGAAAGCAAAGCGGATTTTGAAGATCTCAAGGTTAAACTCTCGCGTCAGAAGTGTTGGGCGCTGGACTTCGAGACGACGGGGACTGATCCGCTGACGGCCCAGCCTTTAGGCATTTCGTTTTCATTCCGTGATAGGGAAGCTTTTTATGTGGCGTTTGCCCACCAAAAGGGTGATCTGTTCGCGGCGGCCGGAAGGCAAGGCCGGCCTCAGGATGGTATTTCGGCGCATGAGGCGCTTACTTCGCTAAAGAATCTTTTTGAGGACACTGCGATCAAGAAGGTCGGGCAGAACATTAAATACGAGACCGTGATTCTCAAGAATTTTGGTATTGAGTTGCGCGGAATTCATTTTGACACAATGGTGGCTTCTTACTGCCTGAATCCGGCCAAGCCCAATCACAATCTTGATGATATCGCGATGGAGCACCTGGGTGTGCGCATCACTTCGATCACGGAGCTTATTGGCTTGGGCCGCAACCAGATATTAATGGCGGACGTGGAGATCGGCAAACTTTACCGCTATGGTTGCCAGGACAGTGATGTGACACTGCGGATAGCCGGTTTGCTTGAGGAGAAACTGCGCGCGCGTGATCTCTGGGAGCTTTTTCAGGAAATTGAGATGCCGCTGGTGTGTGTGCTGGCTGACATGGAATATGCCGGTATCGCGATCGACCGCCCGCTTTTAGAGGAACTTTCCCGTGAGATGGAAAAATCACTGCGCGGGCTGACCCAGGAGATTCACCGGCTGGCCGGCGCTGATTTCAATATAAATTCGCCCAAACAGCTCGCCGAGATTTTATTTGATAAATTGGGACTACCTGTGGTAAAAAAGACCAAGACTGGAGCATCTACGGATGTCGAGGTTTTGCAGGAGCTCTCCGAGGTTCATTCTCTTCCCAAGGAAATTTTAAAGTTCAGGGAGCTTTCAAAACTAAAATCGACCTATGTCGACGCGTTGCCGCAAATCGCCAATCCGAATACCCATCGGGTCCACACGTCCTTTAACCAGACGGTGACGGCGACAGGGCGCTTGTCGTCAAGCGAGCCCAATCTTCAGAATATTCCGGTAAGGACCGAGGAAGGGCGGAAGATTCGGCGGGCGTTTATCGCGGAAGGCAAGGACAGGCGGCTGGTCTCGGCGGATTACTCTCAGATTGAGCTGAGGGTGCTGGCGCATTTATCGCAGGATGAAAACCTTATCAAGGCTTTCCGGGAAGGTGCTGATATTCACCGCTATACGGCGGGGCTTATTTTCAATACACCGATGAAGAATGTCACCGACTCCATGAGGAGCTCGGCCAAGACAGTGAATTTCGGGATCCTTTATGGAATGGGGCCTTTTAGCCTTGCGAAGAATCTAGGCATCACCAATGACGCGGCCAAGGACTTCATCAAGGCATATTTTGACCGCTACCCGCGGGTGAAGGCATATCTGGACGGCACACTTGAGAAAGCGCGCAAGGAAGGGTTTGTCTCGACCTATTTTAAACGCCGGCGGTATATTCCGGAGATCCTGTCACGTGATGTGCGGGTGAAAAATTTCGCCGAAAGGACGGCGATCAACATGCCGATCCAGGGAACCGCCAGCGATGTGATCAAGATCGCGATGCGTCGTATTGCCCAACGGCTGGAAAAAGAAAAGTTTAAATCGCGAATGATCCTGCAGGTGCACGACGAGCTTGTTTTTGAGACGCCCAAGTCCGAACTTGGGGACCTTGTGGCAATGGCCAAGAAGGAAATGCAAGGCGCTGTCAGTTTTGATGTTCCGATGGAAGTCTCAGCTAAGACCGGACCCAACTGGCTGGATATGGAGGTCGTCAATTAAGGTTTTATTTTGTTCTAGTGAGGTAGCTCCGTTCGCTAAGACCGGGGGTCTGGCTGATGTCGCCGGCTCTCTGCCTTTGGCCCTGGGCAAGCTGGGCATTGAGGTGTTGGTGATGATGCCCAGGTACCGCGGCATCGAAGGGTCTGAAAAAAAGATCAGCGACCGTGTGCGGGTGCGATTTGTCGAGCATGAAGCATTTTTTAACCGTTCGGGCCTCTATGGAAACGGAGACAGCGAATATAGCGATAATCTGGACAGGTTCAATTTTTTTTCTTACGAGTGCCTGCATCAGGCCAAGCGGTTGGGTTTCAAGCCGGATATTGTTCACGCGCATGACTGGCATACGGCGCTTATCCCTGTTTTACTCAAGGCCAAGTTTTGGAATGATAAGTTTTTTAAAAAGACGCGATCGGTTCTGACGATACACAACATCGCGTATCAGGGTCATTTCGCCGCGACCGAGTATTACAAACTAGGTTTGCCGCCGGCTCTTTTTTCAGTCGACGTTTTTGAGTTTTACGGAAAACTCAATGTTTTGAAAGCCGGAGCGCTGTACGCCGATCGCGTGAATACGGTCAGTCCCAGTTATGCCAAGGAGATACTGACTGGGGATTTCGCTTTCGGAATGGAAGGCGTTCTCCAAAAGAGAAAAAAGTTTTTGTCCGGTATTTTGAACGGCATCGATACGCAGTTGTGGGATCCGGCGACGGATACCAGAATTGCGGCGGTTTATTCGGCCTCTTCTCTTAAGGGCAAGGCGCGGTGCAAGGCGATGTTGCAGAAGCAGTACGGATTCCGGGTTGATCCTTCGGTGCCGATGTTTGCGATGGTGTCGCGGTTCGCGGAGCAAAAGGGACTGGATCCGCTAGCGGCGTCTCTGCCTGAGATCTTGTCCCGAAAGCTTCAACTGGTTATCCTAGGCGACGGAGAATCGCGGTACCGGCAGGCATTCTCGGAAGCCGAACGGCGATACCGTGGGAATATGAGAGCCCATATCGGCTTTGATGCGGCTTCGGCGCACATGATCTATGCCGGAGCGGATTTCTTTCTGATGCCTTCGTTTTTTGAGCCTTGCGGCCTGGGCCAGATGATCGGTATGCGTTATGGCACCGTGCCGGTAGTAAGAGCGACAGGAGGTCTTAAGGATACGGTGCGAGACGCGGATGGCTCGCCGACAAAGGGCAATGGCTTCGTGTATATCGGTTGTGAGGGACGAGACCTTGTCGGGGCTGTGGACCGGGCGATGAGAGCTTACCAGAACAAAGCTAGAATGAAAAAAATCGTTACGCGGGCAATGAAAGAGGATTTTTCTTGGGATAAGAGCGCTCGCAAGTACAAGGCGCTTTACCTGGAGGCATTGAGTTGATCGCCGTCGGAGTCACCGGAAGTTTCAGCTCGGGCAAGAGCGCCGTCACGGCGATCTTTAAGAAAATGGGGGCGCGTGTGTTTGATGCGGATGCCACCGCTAAAAAAGTGACTCGCAAAGGCACAGCGGTGTACCGGGCTATCGTGCAGATCTTTGGAAAAGAATACCTGGCTCTCGGCGGTCAGCTCAACCGCCGTAAATTAGCCAAACATGTTTTTAATAATCCCGAGGACCTGAGAAAATTGAATATTCTCATCCACCCGGAGGTAATTTTCGAAGCGCTCAAGTTTAAGAGAGCGTTCAATGATAAAAAGGGAATTCTGGTGATGGATGTGCCGCTTTTGTACGAATCTCGCATGGAGCATCTGGTGGATCGTATCGTGGTCGTGGTTTCCAGCCACCGCCAGATCTTGCGACGCGGCAAAAAAAAGGGCATAGAACCGTCGCTCTCCAAAAAGATACTTAAAACGCAGTGGTCCTTTAAAAGGAAAGCGCGTCTGGCTGATTATGTCATCGTGAACAAGGCAAACCTAAAGGAGCTTGAAAAAAAGGCCAAAGAGATTTTTCAAAATATCAAAAACGAAGTTTATACATAAACAAAAAATAAATTTAACAGGAGGAACTACCAGACCATGGAAATGGATTCAGCAAAATTAAAAAAGATGAAAATGCCCGAGCTTGCAGATGTCGCTCAAAAGCTCAATATTATAGGAGTCAGCGCACTCAAGAAACAGGACTTGATCTTCAAGATCCTGCAGGCCCAGCCCGAGAAAGAGGGCAACAATATGATGGGCGAGGGTGTGCTGGAGATTCTCCAGGATGGTTTTGGTTTCCTGCGCTCGCCAAACTATAATTATTTGCCATGCCCGGATGACATCTATGTGTCTCCGTCACAGATTCGCAAGTTCAATCTGCGGACCGGTGATACGGTCTCCGGACAGATACGTCCGCCCAAAGAGGGTGAGCGGTATTTTGCGATGCTGATGGTTGATAAGATCAATTTTGAACCGTCCAGCGGCGGCAAGGAAAAGATCCTTTTTGACGATTTGACTCCGCTGTATCCGCGTGAGAAGTGGCAGTTGGAAACCGTAGCATCGGAAGCATCCACGCGTATCATGGATCTTTTGGCGCCGATCGGCAAGGGTCAACGCGGTTTGATCGTAGCGCCGCCTTACAGCGGAAAGACCGTTCTTTTGCAAAAGATCGCCAACGCGATCACGACTAATCATCCGGATGTGGTGATGATCGTGCTTCTGATCGACGAGCGCCCGGAAGAAGTCACTGATATGCAGCGTTCCGTCAAAGGGGAAGTGGTCAGCTCGACGTTTGATGAACCGGCCGAGCGTCATGTGCAGGTTGCCGAAATGGTTATTGAAAAGGCCAAGCGTCTGGTTGAATGCCATAAGGATGTAGTTATTCTGTTGGATAGCATTACCCGTCTGGCGCGCGCGTACAACACGACCGTACCGCATTCCGGCAAGATTCTCACTGGTGGCGTTGATTCCAATGCGCTCCACAAACCCAAACGATTCTTCGGCGCGGCCCGTTGCCTCGAAGAGGGGGGAAGTTTGACCATCATCGCGACGGCTCTGGTGGATACCGGAAGCCGCATGGATGAGGTCATCTTTGAGGAGTTCAAGGGTACCGGTAATATGGAAGTGCAGCTTGACCGCAACCTCTTCCAGCGCCGCATCTATCCCGCGATTGATATCAAGCGCTCCAACACGCGCCGTGAGGAGTTGTTGGTGCCCGCTGAGGACCTGGCCAAGATCTGGGTTTTGAGAAAAGTGCTTAATGAACTCAACACGACAGAGGCAATGGAACTATTAGTCGAGAAGATCTTGAAAACCAAGACCAATAAAGATTTCTTGAAAAGTATGAATAAAGCCTCATAATAAGGGCAAAATACGAAATCTGAATCATCAAATTCGAAGGAATTTTGGACTTGTTTCGGATTTCGGATTTAACTTTAGATTTGCATAGATTGTTATTAATGTTTAAACAGGAGAGATCATGAAAGAAAAGATACATCCGAAATACCAGGAAACGACAATCACCTGCCTTTGTGGCAACGTGATCCACACGCGTTCGACCAAGGCAAGCATCCGGGTCGAAATCTGTGCGAGCTGCCACCCGTTCTTTACCGGCAAGCAGAAACTCATTGATAGCGCGGGACGCGTTGAAAAGTTTCAAAAACGCTACGCTGCCAAACCCGGCAAGCCTTCGTAGTAAACAGCTTCTTCTTAAAAGCCGTCTCGCGTGCGTTTTTTAAAGAAGGTTGAGGAGAAGGTCGCTCGATTTCAAGAAGTCGAGCGCCTTCTTCAAGATCCCTTGGTGACCGCGGACCAAACCAAACTCAGAGACCTGGGCAGGGAGTTCCGTGCCCTCGAAAAAATTAAAGTTCTGCATGTCGAATATTTGAAGGTTTGTGAACAGCTTGAAGAGACCAATCAAATGCTCAAGGACCGTTCACAGGCGGATATGGCCGCTATGGCCGCCGCTGAGATAGAGTCCCTGCGGGCCCGCGAAAAAAAAATTACACATGAGATCGAGGCTCTCCTGATGCAGGAAGACCCGATGCTGGTCAAAAACGTTATCATGGAAATCCGCGCGGGCACAGGAGGTCTTGAGGCCGGTCTTTTCGCGGGAGATATTTTTCGCATGTATACCCGTTTTTCCGTTAAATGCGGATTCAAACTCGAGACCCTCTCCAGCTCCCCCAATGAAGCGGGCGGTTTAAAAGAGGTTATCGCCTCGATTACCGGTTTGGGTGCCTATGGCAAATATAAATATGAGAGCGGCACACACCGGGTACAGCGGGTTCCTGCGAC